>CAXTTD010000533.1:0-2402 GCA_964246945.1 uncultured Solirubrobacteraceae bacterium
CGCCGTCTACGTGCACCCAACGCCCGCGGACAAGCACTCGGCCGCCAGCTGCTTGCGCAGGCGGGGTCGACCGGCCGTAGTGCCTCAAGTTGTGGGCGAGCTGCTCGAACCGGGTGACCCCGAGTTGAAAGAGCGCCTCGGCGCCAACGAGGAGGTAATCCAGTTCGCGGAGGGTGTCGTCGGCCTCGAGCCGATCGAGCGCCTCGTGCAAGCCGAGGACGTGTTCGTGGAGGGCGCGTCGTGCGTTCGTGTCAGACTGCATCCGGACCGCCGCCTGCACCGGAGGTCTTCGCGACGCCAGGATGCCCGTCCTGGCGTCGCTCGTTCAAGACCGCGAAGACTCGCGGCAGCACGTCGCTCTGCGCCGGCGTGTAGCCGGCTTCGATCACTCGGACGTATGCCATCGAGCAGCCAGCGAGGGTCGCGAGTTGCTGCTGAGTAAGCCCGGCTGCTTTGCGGGCTTCGCGGATCGCTCCGGGGCCCGCCGTATCGTGGGCGCTAACCATGAATGGAAGGGTTCCGGAACCGGCGCGGCCACGTGTGACAGAAAGCGACGTTGCACGGGTCAATCGATTCATGCTTCTGCGAGGTGAGCTACTACGGCAAGAGGAAGTCGAGTCTGCTCTCCTCGCTCTCTACCGGCTCCGCTGGGTCGATTCCGCGAAGTACCACGCTGCTCTCGCGGTCACCTCATCAGTGCTACGCGTTTTCCCTGGGGCGTAACTCGAACACTTCATGGGCGGCGCGGCGGCCCGCCGCGGCCGAGGGCTCTGGTGGTCGGTACCCGGCTACACCGGCACGATCGCGTCGCAAAGGGAGACATGCGGCGCGATCACGATCAACCTTGCGGCGGAGGCCCTCGCAGCGCGTCTCGGCGCTCGAAGACGAGGAGCCCAACCCCGACAGGACGATGAGCCCAGTGATCTCGAGCTGGCGAGCACGAAGTCCATCAAGTGGCAGGACGTGCGCAAGGCGATCAGCCGGGCGACCTTCGGTATCAACCTGAACCCGTCGATTCCCACCAGCGAGCGCAGCCAGCGCCGATACCGGTCTGCTCAGCGTAAGGCGGCCCCAGCAGAGCACGAGCGACTCGAAGCTGAGGTCGCGGCCGGGAGGCTTCGTCGGTGGACCCAAGACGATGCGGACGAGCTCGCAGATCGCATTGGAGTTGAGCGTGCGATCGTCCCGGCTGACGGCGGGGTCTACATCACGCGGCCGGACGCGCCTCGCCCACGCGTGATCGGTCATCACCCCTCCCGGCGCTCGTGGGACGCCGGCTGCCGCTGCGACGACTGCGTCCTGGGGGGCGAGGCTATGGGATGGCCGGTGGCGGCTCGCCCTGATGGGTTCCATCCGTCGCAGAGCGCGTGGGAGCGCGGCTGTCGGTGCGAGGACTGCGCGTCCAGTCGCTCTGAGCCAAGGCCAGCGCGCTGACCTCACGATGCCTGGAGGAGCCTTTGAAGCGTCACCGGAGTTCGACTGGGACCCGATCAGAACGGCAGAGGAGATCCAGCGCGCCGGCGGCGAGACACTCGAATGGCTTCGGCGCCTAGCGCTTGATCCCGTTCCGATCGACTACCGCCTGGTGTGCGCTATTCATCGGCATTGGTTCGATACGACCTTCCCGGCGGAAGCGGGAGAGCGGCGCATGAAAGACGTCCTCAACCGCAAGAACACCGCAGAGCCATACGAGAGCATTCTCCCAAGCGTCGTTCAAGCCTGCGGGAACTTTGCGTGGCGACTCGAGAACTGCTTGCCGGGCTCCGAGGATGAGCAGGTCGCGTTCCTGGTCGCCGAGACCAACACGCTCGCGGTTGCCGTCTATGACATCCACCCGTTCATCGACGGCAACACGCGAGCGTCGTGGCATCTACGCAACTACGCGCTGATGGCGCACCGCCTACGGCCACTGGTCGACTACACAGACCGGTACGAACAGGCTTGGTGGCGTTCCTCCCCGCTCGCTCACGAAGATCTCGACTACGCGGTGTTGGAGATCCTCGCAGTCGAGGACCGACCCTAAGCGGGCAACTGAGCGAGATTCTCGGTCGGAGCTTCGGCGACTGCCGAGCACGACGCGTCGGCGAGCCGCATCGCGGACTGGGTCGAGCGGTAGATCTCGTCAGAGGTCAGGGAAACGCCCGCGCCCCGCTCGATTCGAGCGCGTCGCGATGCTGCGAGCTGCTGAAGCATTTCGGAACGGGTCTGCATGGGCTGTGCCATTCCTTTCGGCTCCGCATGGCTGTGCCTTGAACTACCGCCATAGACGATAGCTGCGCCGTCAACCTCCTGCTGGCACCTTCGCTGACACCCTACAGCAGAAAGTGGCGTTTAGCAGCTAAAAGCTAGAAGCCGAGCGCGAACTTCGCGTCTTCGCTCATCAGCTCCGGCGTCCACGGCGG
>CAXTTD010000534.1:0-2401 GCA_964246945.1 uncultured Solirubrobacteraceae bacterium
AGGTGTTCGCCGGCGCCTCCGCGATGGTCCTGGCCAGCCAGCCGAGCGCGACCGGCCACAGCAGCGCCGCGCCCGGCGTGGGCTCGTTGAGCAGCTCGAGCAGGCGCGCCGAGGGGCCGGCGATCGCGAGCGCGCCCGCCGCGCAGCCGATCGCCGCCGCGGGGGCGGCCACGAACCCGGCCTCGAGGGTATGCACGAGGGTGACGTAGCCGCCGGAGGCGCCGACCGCCCGCTGCACCCCGATCGTGGGCAGCCGCCGCTGGACCTCGGCGCGTGCGGAGGCGGCGAGCATCGCCCCCGCGGTGGCCAGGGCGATCAGCGACAGCGCGACCAGCAGGTCGATGACGATCCCCGCGGCCTGGTGGACGAGCACCCGGATCCCCGAGCGGGTGACGAAGCGCACGTCCTTCAGGCCAAAGCTCGTCGCGCGGGCCTGGACGAGCAGCTCATTCAGGTAGCGCGGATTGCGGACCCAGATCTCCGCATAGTTGACCTGCGGCGCCCCGTGGCCGCCGAAGCGGGCGACGAGCGCCGCCTGAGAGAGGTAGAACCGCGGCGGGGCGAGCGGGTAGCCGACGTTGTCCGGTGCCTCAGCGAGCCCGACGATCCGCTCGGCCCCGAGTCCCCGCAGGAACAGCGTGTCACCAGGATGCAGCCCCCACGCATCCGCCCACGCCTTCTCGACGAGCACCTGGTTGCCGCGGGGGGCAAGGGCGTGGCCGGCGACCACCGCGTACCCGTGGCGCCCGGCGCCGATGATCTCGCCGGTCGCCGAGCCGGTCTGGTGACCGTTGGCGGCGACCGAGAAGTTGGTGAACTCGGTGCGGGTCGCGAACGCGGCGACGTCGGGCAGCGCCCGGATCCGGCGGGCGACCTCTGCGTAGGGCTCGTTGTTGAAGCGCACGATCACGTTTGGCAGATCCGACGCCTTCACGGCGCGGCTGAAGCCGAGCCCGAGGCCGTCGCTGACCACGATCGCGGCGGACAGCATCGCGGCGGCGAGCGCGATGCCGACCCCGGTGAGCAGCGCCCGGCGCCGGCGGGGGGCGAGGCCGCGGCGGGCCTCGCCGAGTGCGAGCCGCAGCGACCGCGCGGCGTGGCTCATCGCCCGACCGGCAGCGGGGTGCCGCTGAGGCGGCCGTCGTCGAGGTGCAGCACCCGGTCGGCCACCGCGGCGGCGTCGGCCTCGTGGGTGACGAGCACGACCGTGCGCCCACCGAGGCCACGCAGCAGCTCGAGCACGGCGGCGCCGCTCTCGGAGTCAAGGCTCCCGGTGGGCTCGTCGGCGAGCACCAGCTCGGGATCGTTGACGAGCGCCCGGGCGCGCGCGCACCGCTGCTGCTCGCCGCCGGAGCGCTCGTGGGGCAGGTGGTCGGCGACGTGCGCGATCCCGAGCGTGGCCACGAGCGCCCGGGCGCGCGCCTCCCCGCCCCGCGGGGCGCCGGGCAGCCGCGTGGGCAGCAGCACGTTCTCGAGCCCCGTGCACTCCTCGATGAGCTGAAACTGCTGGAAGACGAAACCGATGTGGCGCAGCCGCATGCGAGCGAGCGCCGCGGGCCGCAATCCGGTGAGCGACTCGCCGACGAGCTCGAGCTCACCGGAGTCGGGCGAGTCGAGGCCGCCGAGCAGGTTGAGCAGCGTCGACTTGCCGCTGCCCGAGCGTCCGAGCACGGCGACAATCTCACCGGTCGCGACCTCCAGCGAGACCTCGTCGAGGACCCGGCGGCGGCCGCGCCCGGAGCCGACCGACTTGGTCAGGCCGGCGGCGCGGAGGACGGGCACGCCCCGACCGTAGCGACCCGGCCCGCTCAGGGACGCAGCTCCTGCACCACCCCGGCGTCCGCGCCGGCGACGTACACCTCGCCGCCGTCGGGGTCGACGGCGACCGTGTTGGGCTGGCGGACGGTGGTAAAGCTGGCGAGGATCCGGGGGTGGACCGGGCGGGCGTCGAGCTCGACGAGCCGGTTGGCGCCGGTCTCGGTGACCCAGATCGTGCCCTGCGCGGGGTCGGCAGCGATCCCGTAGGGACGGTCGGGCAGAGCGAGGCGGTCGATCACCCGCAGCCGCGGGCGGGTGGCGAGCACGTAGAGGGCGCCGCCGCGGGTGTCGGCGACGTACAGCCGGTCGCCGGGACCGGCGATGTCGTGGGTGAGCCCGGTGCCGGCGGCCACCCGGGCGAGCACCCGCAGCGTGCGGGGGTCGACGAGCGTCACCGTGTCGGCCCCGACGTCGACGAGCGCCACCCGGCCGCCGACCGCGGCGATCCCGCCGGGCTGGGTGAAGCCGCGGACGCTGGGGAGGGCTCGCGGACCGGCGAATACCGAGATGGCGTGGCCGAACTCGTCGGCGACGAACACGCGGCCGTCGAGCGCGACGGCGTCGTGGGGCAGTGAGCCGGTGG
>CAXTTD010000535.1:0-2395 GCA_964246945.1 uncultured Solirubrobacteraceae bacterium
GCACGCTCGGCATCGAGGAGGCGGTGGTCGTCGGCGGCGGCAACTTCTTCCGCGGGAACGTCGCCGACGAATGGTCGATTGAACGCGCCGAGGCCGACAACATCGGGATGCTCGGCACGGTGATGAACGGCATCCTGATGCGCGGTGTGCTGGGGCACCGCGGCCTCGACGACGTGCGGCTGATGACCGCGGTGCCGATCCAGTCGGTGGCCGAGCCGTTCATCCGGCTGCGGGCGATCTCCCACCTGGAGAGCCACAAGCTGGTACTGCTCGCCGCCGGCATCGGCCAGCCCTACGTGACCACCGACTACGCCTCGGTGCAGCGCGCGATCGAGGTCCGCGCCGAGGCGATCCTGCTCGCCAAGCACGGCGTCGACGGGATCTACGACTCGGACCCCCGCATGAACCCGAACGCGCGCCGCTACGACTCGCTCGGCTACAACGATGTGCTCGAGCGCGACCTGCGGGTGATGGACCAGACCGCAATCGTGCTCGCGCGCGACCACGGCCTGCCCCTGCACGTCTTCGACTTCGAGGAGCCCGACGCGATCACCAAGATCTGCACCGGCGAGAACCGCGGCACCCACATCTCGCCGCAGACGCGCCTGGTCACCTCCGCCGCCGCGGCCTGACGGTCAGATCATCGGACATGCCGGCCAGTCCGGCGAGCGTGTCTCAGCGCCCGGCGTGCCGCGAGTCGGAGAGCGCCGCCCTCGCGTGCATCAGCGTGGCCATCAGTGCCGGGAACGCCGTCGGGGGCCCCACTCGGCATCTCGGGCGGATTTCGTCCCCCTCACCCCTTCCGCGCAGGCGACTGGGATATCTCGGCACTCCCATTGCCGGATCCGCCCACTCGCCGGACGTGCCGAGGCGAGTGGGCAGTTATCCGGGACCTCTCCAGCGCGCTCCCACCGAAGGAGCAGCGCGAGTTGCTCACCGGCGAAGCCGCGGCGGGCTCAACTGGACACGCGCCTCCCCCATGAGGCGCCGATGGCCTGCCGTGCCCGGCACGCGACGTCAAGTGGACATCGACCTCCCGCGGGCGGCACGCGGGGGCGGTTGTGCCCGGGGCGCCCCCGCCGCGTGGCCGGGTCAGCCCGGACGGGTGGCGGCGAGCGATAACAGGCGCGGCCGCAGCTCGCGGCCGGCCCGCAGCCGCCAGCTGCCGTCGGCTTCGCGCACCCCCACCCCGGGGGGATGCTCGAAGGAGCTCTCGAGGTACTCGTGCAGCACGGCGACGCGGAGACCGGCGGCCGCGGCGCTCGACACGATCTCGCCGAGCGAATGGGCATAGCCGACCGAGGCGGTGTGGGTGAGGGCGGCGCCGGGGTCGGCGTAGGAGCCCGGCGTGTCGTCCAGGTGACCGCCGTCGTCGGCGTAGGGGAAGTCGAAGCTCAGCGGGTCGCGCGACGCGACCATCATCGCCAGCGGGTGACCGTCGAGCAGCACGAGCCGACCCCCCGGCCGCAACGCGGCGTACGCCGACCGCATCCACGCCGCGAGATCGTCGATCCAGCACAGGACGCCGACCGTCGCGTAGACGAGGTCGAAGCGGCCGTGCAGCGAGGCCGGCAGCGCCGTCGCCTCTCCCCATACCCACTCGACCTTCACCCCGCACCGCCGGGCGAGCGTCGCCGCCCTGGCGAGCGCCGCGGCCGAGAAGTCGACGCCGGTCATCCGGGCGCCGCGGCGGGCGAGCGAGATCGCGTCGAAGCCGATGTGGCACTGTAGGTGCAGGACGTCGAGTCCGGAGACCTCGCCGGCGAGCGCCGACTCCTCCGCGGTGAGCGAGTCCGCCCCCGCGATCAGGCCCGCCGAGTCGTAGTAGCCGTCCTGCCCGTGGAGCGCGGCGAGCTCGTCCCAGCGAGCGCGGTTGATCTCCCGGGCGCGGGCGGGATCGACGGCGCCGTGACTCATCCGGACTCGTGCGTCGGATCCGGTGAGAGCATCGTCACGAGCTCCTCGAGCGAGCCGGCGATCTCGCCGCCGCTGCCCTCCACGAACGCCTGCACCTGCAGGTTGCACCGGGCGCCCGCCTCACCGGTCTGACGCAGGTCGGTGCGCAGGCCGAAGCAGCGCAGGCCGAGCGCCGCCGCGAAGCCGAGCTCGGCGGCGGTGCCGGCGTCGAGCTCCTGGCCGTCGAGCAGCGCGACGAGCAGGGTGCAGCTCCGCAGCGCCTCGGTGTTGCGGGCACCGATCTCCCGGCACAGCTCCGCCTCCCGGCCCGAACGCAGGGCGCGGGCCACCTCGAGCGCGCTCGTGAGCGACCACGGATCGACCGGCGTCACGACCGCTGCGAGCGCCGGCAGGTACACCCGCTCGTACCAGTCGCGGCCGGCTTCGGTGAAGCCGAGCGGGCTGGCGACGTAGCAGCGGGGCCGCGGGTCGACCCCGC
>CAXTTD010000536.1:0-1219 GCA_964246945.1 uncultured Solirubrobacteraceae bacterium
GTGCGGATGCGGCCGGGGGCGCTTGCGGATCCCGCCGTCGTCGTCGGAGGACGAAGATTCGTCGCCCTTATCCCCGCGCGAGGCCCACCACACGAGGAGGCCGATGAGGAGTACGAGCGGCACCCGTACGGCGAGGATCAACCAGATCGACGAACTCAAGGGATCCAGGATGGTAATGGCCTGACGTCCGAATCGCCAGTTGAAATAGGGTGGTTTGATGCGAGCCATCCAGATCACGGAGTTCGGTGGGCCCGAGGTGCTGCGCGAGGCCGAGCTGCCGACCCCGGAGCCCACCACCGAGCAGGTCCTCATCGAGGTGAGCCGGGCCGGCGTGAACTTCGCCGACACCCACAACCGCACCAATACCTACCTCGCGCCGGCGGAGCTTCCGCTCGTCCCCGGCACCGAGGTCGCTGGACGCCGGGCGGACACCGGCGAGCGGGTGGTCGCCCTCACCGGCAGCGGCGGCTATGCGCAGCACGCGCTCGCCCCGGCCGCGGCGACGTTCCCGGTGCCCGATGGCGTCGGCGACGACGCGGCGCTCGCCCTGCTCGTGCAGGGCCTCACCGCCTGGCACCTCTACGCCACCTCGGCCCGGCTGCGCGCCGGCGAGAGCGTCGTCGTCCACGCGGGCGCGGGCGGCGTGGGCAATCTCGCGCTGCAGCTCGCGCCGGTGTTCGAGGCCGGGCGGGTGATCGCCACCGCCTCGAGCGAGGACAAGCGCGCGCTGTGCCTCGAGCTCGGTGCCGACGCGGCGATCGATTCCGCGGCGGAGGGGATGCGCGAGCGGCTGCTCGCCGCCAACGACGGACGGCCGGTCGACGCGATGTTCGAGATGACCGGCGGCGCGGTGTTCCGCGCGTCGCTGGAGGCGCTCGCGCCGTTCGGGCGCCTCGTGGTCTACGGGATGGCGTCGGGGGCGGTGCCCGAGGCGAGCACCGGTGAGCTGATGCAGGGTTCCAAGGCGCTCGTCGGGTTCTGGCTTGTGCACTGCCTACGTTCGCCGGCGATGTCCGCCGACGTGCTCGCGCGGCTGTTCGAGCTCGTGATCGAGGGACGCCTCACGCCGGTGATCGGCGAGACCTACCCGCTCGGCGACGCCGCCCGGGCCCACCGCGACCTCGCAGCGCGTACGACCACCGGGAAGCTGCTGCTCGATCCGAGCGTCTGAGGCCGGCTGCGGGAGGACGAGCGGTGCGCGGTGCTGCACCTCGGTACC
>CAXTTD010000536.1:1319-2387 GCA_964246945.1 uncultured Solirubrobacteraceae bacterium
TAGTGGCGCTCGGAGGGGCTAGTTGCCGGCGCGATGTACCTCGACGCTTCGGCCGTCGTCAAGCTCCTGCACCTCGAGGCCGAGACCGCGGAGCTGGTGGGCTTCCTCGAGAGCCGTCCGGTGCGAGTGCAAGCGAGATCCTTCGGGTCGAGCTGCAGTGTGTCTGCCACCGCCGCCACCTACCGGTGGAGCGAGGCACCGCCCTGCTGCATGGGGTCGCGCGGCTGCCCCTCACCGGGGAGACGCTCACCCGCGCCGCCCAGCCGTTCACCCCGCCCCAGCGCGCCCTCGACGCCATTCACCTGGCCGCCGCCGAGTCGATGCGCGACCTCCTCGACGCCCTGGTCACCTACGACGACGAGCAGCTTCAAGCTGCCGAGACGCTCGGCTGGGCGGCGCGTTCCCCCGGCGTCTCGAGGGCAGTATGAGATCGTGGAGGGCCCATGCCCTGCCTCAGCGCGGATGAGCCGCTGCCGCGTCGCCCGATGCGGGTCCTGGTGGCGGGAACCTCGGGTTCGGGGAAATCGACGCTCGCCCGCTTGATCGGGGCGGCGCTCGGCCTGCCCTACTTTGAGATCGACTCCCTGTACCACGGGCCGGACTGGGTGCCGCGGCCACGGTTCCTCGCCGAGGTCGTCGCGCTGGCGGACGGACCGGCGTGGGTGACCGAGTGGCAGTACCCGGCGGCGCGAGAGCTGCTTGCCGACCGCGCCGAGCTGCTCGTGTGGCTCGATCTGCCGCGGCGGGTGGTGATGAGTCGCGTGGTGCGGCGCACCGTGGTGCGCTCGCGGTCGGGAGTCGAGCTGTGGAACGGCAACCGCGAGCCGCCGCTGCACACGATTCTCACCGACCGCGACCACATCATCCGCTGGGCGTGGCGGACCCGCGGGGAGTCATCGCCCCGGGTGCGCGCGTGCCTCGCGACCCGCCCGGGGCTCACCGGCGTGCGGCTGCGCAGCCAAGCGGAGGTGGAGCGGTGGGTGGGCGGTTCGCTGAGCGCGCGAGGGCGGCCCGCGGCCCGGCGGGCGCCGGGCCGTGACCTCGGCTCCGGATCGGGGTGATGGAGTG
>CAXTTD010000537.1:0-2357 GCA_964246945.1 uncultured Solirubrobacteraceae bacterium
CCGACACACCCCCACAAGCTGCTCACGCTCACCGCGGTGTGCCTGGGCACCTTCATGCTGCTCATCGACATCACGATCGTCGTGGTCGCGCTGCCCTCGATCCGCGGCGCCCTGCACACCAGCTTCTCCGACGTGCAATGGACGATCGACGCTTACTCGCTGTCGCTCGCCTCACTGCTGCTGCCCACCGGGTCGCTCGCGGACATTCTCGGGCGCCGGCGGGTGTTCGCGATTGGGTTGCTCGTGTTCACGCTCGGCTCGCTGTTGTGCGGACTCGCCGGCTCGGGCTCCGAGCTGATCGCCTTCCGCGCCCTGCAGGGCATCGGTGGCGCGACGATCTTTGCCACCTCGCTGGCGCTGCTCGCCCAGACCTTCTCCGGGCGCGAGCGCGGGTTCGCATTCGGCGTGTGGGGCGCGGTCGTGACCCTCGCGGGCGCCCTCGGCCCGGTGCTCGGTGGTCTGCTCACCAGCGAGCTGTCGTGGCGCTGGATCTTCTTCGTCAACCTCCCGCTGGGGGTGATCGCGATCGCCGTCACCCTGATCGGCGTCCAGGAGTTCCGCCCACCGCACGCCCGGCGGGTCGATGTCCCGGGCTTCGTGGTGTTCACGCTCGGGCTCGTCGCCCTCGTCTACGGGCTGATCGAGTCCGGGTTGGCCGGCTGGGGATCGACCCGGGTGGTCGTCTCCCTCGCGGTGGCGGTGGTCATGCTCGCCGCGTTCCCGGTGCTCGAGCGGTTCCGGCGGGAGCCGATGTTCGACCTCGCGCTGCTGCGCAAGCCCACGTTCGTGGGCGGCCTCGCCGCCGCCTTCGGGATGAACGGCTCGCTGTACGCGATGCTGCTCTACCTCGTCCTGTATCTCCAGGACGGCCTGCACTACTCGGCGCTCGGGACCGGCGTGCGGCTGATCGTGATCACCGGCGGCTCGATGCTCACCGCGATTCCGGCCGGCCGGCTGTCGGAGCGGGTCCCCGTCCGCTGGCTGATCGGACCCGGGCTGCTGCTCGTCGGCGTCGGACTGCTGCTGATGCGGGGACTCGGCCCCGGGACCGCCTGGACGCACCTCATCCTCGGCTTCGCCGTCGCCGGCGCGGGCAGCGGCATGGTCAACCCGCCGCTCGCCTCCACCGCCGTGGGCGTCGTCGCCCCCGAGGAAGCGGGGATGGCGTCGGGGATCAACACCACCTTCCGCCAGATCGGCATCGCGACCGCGGTCGCCGCGCTCGGGTCTATCTACGCCTCGCGGATCAGCGGTGCGACTGCGGCGACACTCACCGCGCACTACGCCTCGGCGCTTGACGAGCTGCTGCTGATCGCGGCCTGCGTCGCGCTCGCGGCCGGCGGGCTGGCGTTCGCCCTGATCCGCCAGCGGGACTTCCACGCCGCCGGGTCGGGGGCACCCGGAGCCGACGCCGGGGCCGACGGTGACGCCGACGCCGTGTCTGCCGAGCAGCCGGTGGCGGTCGCCTGAGCGCTGTCGCCACAGGCGCGCCCCCGCCGCCTCGCGCCGCGAGCTGGGGATCAAAGGGTCCTCCTGGTTTCCGTTTGATGCCCCAGAGCGGCCGGGCCAAGGGCTACGCGTCGTACTCGTAGAAGCCGCGGCCGGCCTTGCGACCGTGGTGGCCGGAGACGACCATGCGCTTGAGCAGCGGCGGCGGCGCGTACTCGGGGCGCTTGAACTCGTCGTACAGCGAGTCGCATACCGCGTAGAGCACGTCGAGCCCGATGAAGTCGCACAGCGTGAGCGGGCCCATCGGGTGCCCGCACCCCTGCCGCATCCCCTCGTCGATGTCCTCCCGGGAGGCGAATCCGTCCTCGTACATGCGCACCGCGGCCATCAGGTAGGGGACGAGCAGCATGTTCACGATGAAGCCCGAGCGGTCCTTGGTCTGGATCGGCGCCTTGCCGATCGCCTCGGCGAACGACTGGGCGACCGTGACCGTCTCCGGCGCGGTGTCGAGCGCGATGACGACCTCGACGAGCTTCATCACCGGCACCGGGCTGAAGAAGTGCAGGCCGAGCACCCGCTCGGGGTGCTGCGTCCACGACGCGATCTCGGCGATCGGAATCGAGGATGTATTCGAGGCCAGGAATCGCGCGTCGGGCAACCGCTCATCAAGCGTCTGGAACAGCTTGCCCTTCAGCCGCGGATCCTCGACGACCGCCTCCATCACGCCGTCGACGCCGTCGAGATCGTCGAGCGAGGTGGTGTAGGCGATGCGACCGAGCAGCGTCTGCGCCTCCGCATCACTCAGCTTGCCGCGGGCCACCGCCCGGTCGGTGGAGGTGGCCAGCCGCCCGCGGGAGCGCTCGAGCGGCGCCTCCTCGGGCTCGTAGACCGTGACGTCGACGCCGGCG
>CAXTTD010000538.1:0-2342 GCA_964246945.1 uncultured Solirubrobacteraceae bacterium
GGGCGGGGGTGCCGGTGAGCACCACGTCGCCGGGCTCCAGGGTGATCAGCCGGCACAGATCCGCGAGCTGGTAGGCGACCCCCCAGATGAGATCCTCGGCGGTGCTCTGCTGCACGACATCGCCGTTGACGGTGGTGGTGAGCGTGAAGTGGGTGGGATCGAACTCGGCGGCGGGCACGATCTCCGGGGAGAGCGGCAGGAATCCGTCCTGGCCCTTCACGCGCAGCATCGCGCCCCGGTCGGCGTGGCGGAAGTCGTGCAGGCCGACGTCGTTGGCGACCAGGTAGCCGGCGACGTGGTCGAGCGTCTGGTCGAGCGCGACGCCCTTCATGGTCTCGCCGATCACCACCGCGAGCTCACCCTCGTAGTTGAGGAACCGCGCGCCGTGTGGGCGCCTGATGACACCGCGGTGGCCGTTGAGCGTCGTCGGCGGCTTCATGAAGTAGGACGGGTAGGCAGGCACGTTGGCGGCGTACTCGTCGATGCGGCTGCGGTAGGTGAGGTGGACGGCGATGATCTTCGACGGGTCGACCGGCGCGAGGTAGTCCGCGTCCGCCTCCGCGATCGTGTGCCCGTCGTCGAGCGTGATCCGTGCGCCGCCGCCGGTTCGACGGCCCCACTCGGGGGCGCCGTCGACCTGCACGCGGACTCTCCTCGACGCCGTCATCCCCCCAATGGTGCGCCATCGGGGCGGTGCGGCGCAACACCGATTCGCGCACGATTGTGCGTGTTGTGAGATAAGTAAGGTACGAGCCGTCATGGATCTCCGCCAGCTCCGGTACTTCGTCGCGGTCGCCGAGGAGCTCCACTTCTCCCGGGCGGCGGCGCACCTGAACCTCGCCCAGTCGGCGCTCAGCTCTCAGGTGCGGGCACTCGAGCGCGAGGTCGGCGGCCCGCTGCTCGAGCGCGCGACCCGGCGCGTCGCGCTCACCCCCGCCGGCGAGGCGCTGCTCCGCGACGGCCGCGAGGTGCTCGCCGCTGCCGACGGAGCGTTCGAGCGGGCGCGGTCGCTGGCCCGCGGGGATGCCGGCACGCTCGTGATCGGCTCGATGGGACCCGCCGGCGGCGGCCTGCTTGCGCCGCTGCTCGCCCGCTTCGCCGCGCGCCGTCCCGGGGTGCGGGTCGAGGTCCGGGCGCTCGACTTCAGCGACATGGTGGACGCGGTCCGCGAGCGCCACGTCGACCTCGCGTTCGTGTACCTGCCGCTGCAGGAGCCCGAGCTCACCGTGACCCCGCTGATGGCCGAGCCGCGCGTGGTGGTGCTCCCTCGCGCCCACCGGCTCGCCCGGCGGCGACGGCTCGCGCCCGCCGACCTGCGGGCGGAGGTGTTCATCGAGCAGCCGGCCTCGCTGCCCCGCGCCTGGCGCGACCACTGGCTGCTCGTCGACGAGCTCGGAGGCCGGCCGGCGGTCGCGCCGCGCACCGCGGACAAGCTCGAGGACTGGTTGACCCTGATCGGCCAGGGGGTCGGGATCGACACCGCGCCGGCGATCATCGCCCGCTACTACGCCTGGCCCGACGTCGCGTTCGTCCCGCTCGTCGATGCGGCCCCGGCGACGCTCGCGCTCGCCCGCCGGCGGGAGACCGGCGCGGGGGCGACCGGCGTTGCAGGCGGGGACCCCATCCTCGCGGAGTTCACGGCGCTCGTGCTCGAGGTGGTGAGCACGATCTCGGGCTCGGAGCCTGCGCACGGTCGGCGGGCACCAGCTGTTCCACCTGAGATGCCGACGACGCGTGCTCGCGTAGCGCCGGCCACTCGTCGACGAGGATTGTGACGCGTGGATCCCCCGCAAGCACCTTTCGTGCCAGCGCCGCTCGAGACGCGTCGCGCTCCACACTGATCACGCGGGCTCCGGGTGCCGCGCCGGAGCACAGCCACGCCAGCCCCACGCCACAACCGGTTCGGTCTCGCCGATCACGCCGGCGCCGACCGCACTGGCGAGTGCCTGGAGCAACCGACCGTGGGCGGCGCGGCACGAGAACTCAGAGCCGTGCGCGCGGCCGCGGCTCGCCGCACCCGCACGGCGTGCGGCAGGTCCGGAAGACCGTCGCGAGACTCGGTCCCGGCGCGTACACGCCCCCTTGTCCGACAGCCGCCTCACGAAGCTCGAGCGGGCGCGTCCGAAGTCCAACGACCCGGGCACAAGTGGGCATCGGGACGTTCGTGACCGCTCGCGCGTCCGCTTGTGCCCGCTCACCGGGCACAACCGGACGTTTCGGACGTAACACAGACGCGCGTGTCCAGTTGTGCCCGGGCTCAGCCCGCGGCGGGGGCGACGGCCAGCGGGCAGGCAGGCGGACGGCCAGCGGGCAGGCAGGCGGACGGCCAGCGGGCAGGCAGG
>CAXTTD010000539.1:0-2337 GCA_964246945.1 uncultured Solirubrobacteraceae bacterium
GTCCGGCGCAGCGCAGCGGGCGGCTGTGGATCCCCGGACAGCCCTGAGCATCGCCGCGCCCCGACCGACGTCACTAAGCTGGCCCGCATGTTCATCCTCATCGTCGGCTGCGGTCGCGTCGGCTCGGCCCTCGCCCGCCGAGCGCTCGACGCGCGACACGAGGTCTCGGTGCTCGACGCCGATCCGCTCTCCCACGAGCGACTCGACAAGGACCAGTCGACGACCTGGGAGGACGCGGGTGGCCGTTTCACCGTGGGCGCGGCGCTCGAGATCGACGGCCTCGTGCAGGCGGGCATCGAGCACGCGGACGTGTTCATGGCCGCCACCCGCGGCGACAACACGAACCTCGTGATCGCCCAGCTGGCCCAGAAGCGATTCGAGGTGCCGCGCGTCGTCGTGCGGGTCGCCGACCCGGCGCGCGCCGCCTGGTACGGGGAGAAGGGCCTGCACACGATCTGCCCGACCCAGAAGGCGATCGACCAGGCCGAGCAGGTCGTCCTCGCCACCAGTTAGGCACTTGAGGCGGTCGCGCCGCGGCCGCCCACCGAGCGTCCCGGAGCGGGGCGAGAAGGGAGTACCAGGACCGATGTACGTCATCATCGCCGGCGCCGGGAAGGTGGGATGGAATCTCGCCCGGGAGCTGATCGCCAGAGACCGCGAGGTGACCTTGATCGAGTCCGACCACCGGCGCTACCGGATCGTCGAGGAGGAGCTCGAGCACGCCGTCCAGTACGGTGACGCGACCGAGATGTGGGTGCTCGAGCGGGCCGGCATCCAGCGTGCCGACCTGGTGATCGCGGTCACCGGCGACGACGAGGACAACATCCTCATCTGCCAGGTGGCGAAGGAGAAATACGGCTGCGACCGGATCGTCGCCCGCGTGAACAACCCGCGCAACATGGACCACTTCAAGCTGCTGGGCGTCCAGCCCGCGGTCTCGGCGACCGACCTCATCCTGCGCCTCATCGAGCACGAGGTCCCCGAGTACGGCCTCGTGCAGCTGCTCGCGCTCGAGGAGGAGCACCTCGAGATCATCGAGCTCGAGGTGGGGGAGGGCTCGGAGGCGGCCGACACCCGGGTGCGGGACGTGACCCTGCCCGACGGCTCGCTCATCATCTCGGTCCTGCGCGACGGAGCGGGCTTCGTGCCCCAGGGCGACTCGGTGATCCACGCCGGCGATCAGGTGCTGCTGATCCTGGATCCGGGCCTCGAGGACGCCATCACGCCGCGCTTCGCCGCGGTTGAGCCGTCGGTCCAGGGGTAGCCACCCCGGATGCCGGATCGCGACATCGACTTCCTGCTCATCGGCGGCGGAATCGCCGCCGGCAGCTGTGCCAAGCCGCTGCGCGGCTCTGGTGCCGAGGGCACGATCCCGCTCGTCGGCCGCGAGCCCGCCGGGCCGTATGACCGGCCCCCGCTGTCCAAGGGCTACCTGCAGGGCGCCGAGAGCCGCGAGGACGCGCTCATGGAGAGCGATAACTGGTACGCGGAGAACGCGATCGAGGCGCGATTTCGCACCTCGGTGACCCGCCTTGACCTCAGCGCGCGATCGGCGACGCTCTCCGACGGACAGGAGATCGGCTTCGGCCAGGCGCTGCTCGCCACCGGCGCCAACGTCGCGCGGCTGCCGGTCGAGGGCGCGGAGCTCGACGGTATCCACTACCTGCGCACGCTCGCCAACAGCGACACGATCCGCGAGGAGGCGGCCGGCAAGCGGGTGGTGCTGATCGGTGGCTCCTACATCGCCAGCGAGGTCGCGGCGACCCTCACCGCGCTCGGCAGCCAGTGCACGATGGTCTTCCAGGAGCCGCTGCCGCTCGGGCGGACGTTCGGCGAGACCGCCGGCCGGTTCTTCGGCGAGCTGCTGGCCGACCGCGGGGTGACGCTGCACGGCGAGGACACGCTGGCGCACTTCTCCGGTGCGGACGGTCGCGTCACCCACGTCCACACCGAGGGCGGGCTCACCCTCGAGGCCGACGCGGTGGTGATCGGCGCCGGGGTGCGCCCCGACGTCTCGCTGGCCCGCCGCGCGGGGCTCGAGCTCGCCGACAGCGGCGGGGTGCAGCTCGACGCGCAGCTGCGCAGCTCCGCGCCCGGGGTGTACGCCGCCGGCGACATCGCCGACTACCTGAGCGTCGTCAACCCCCTGCCCGGGGGCGGCGGCCGGCGCCAGCGCGTCGAGCATTGGGACGTCGCCTTCAGCCAGGGCCGGACGGTAGCGCGCAACATGCTCGGCCAGGACGTCGCGCACGACGTCGTCCCCTACTTCTTCTCCGACCTCTCCGACTGGGCGGCGCTGGAATCCGTCGGCCCCGCCTACGAGTGGGACCGCGAGAT
>CAXTTD010000540.1:0-2337 GCA_964246945.1 uncultured Solirubrobacteraceae bacterium
GCCGGCCGGCGAGGCGCCGCCCGGCTCAGCCGTCGGGGGCGGCGAGGCCGGCGATCAGCTCGGCGGCCTGCGCGGCTGAGACCGCGAGCGCCGGCTCCCCGAGGTGTAGCTCGAGGCGGCTTGTACCCGGCAGCGGTCCCGCCGCCGGGCGGCGGGTGATCCACACCCCGTGCTCGCGAGCCACGGCGAGGGCCCGCGCCCATACGACCTCGGGCTCGCCCCGCAGATGCACGTGGAAGAGAGGCGTCTGGGGGATGGTCGGCACCACGCTGACCCCGGGCGCGCCGGTGAGCCCCGCGGCGATCGCGCGCGCGTGGGTGAGGAACTCGCCCATCCGCGGCACCAGTCGGTCGAGGCCGTCGAGCGCGGCGGTGAGCGGGAACAGGCGGTAGAGGGCGCCCCCGTGGCGCCGGCGCCAGATGCGGGCCTCGGCGATGAGCTCCGCCGGCCCGGCGAGCAGGCTGCCCGCGAGGCCGCCGAGACCCTTGTAGAGCGAGACGTAGATGGTGTCGAAGCGGCCCGCGATCTCCGCGGCCGGCCGGCCGTAGTACGGCGCCGCCTCCCAGATCCGGGCGCCGTCGAGATGTCGCGCGATCCCCCGCTCGCGCGCCCACTCGGTCTGCGCAACCAGCTCCGCCCATTCCGGCAGACGGCCGCCGATCTCGCGCTGGGGCAGCTCGAGCAGCAGCGCGCCGAGCGGCATGGTGAGCGCCCGCAGGTCCTCGAGCGTGATCAGCCGGTCGCGGTCGCCGACGAGCTCGGCGTGCAGGCCGTGCAGGTGTGAGTAGCCGCCGTGCTCGTGCAGCTCGAGATGGCAGGTCGGGTGAAACGCGATCGTGCGGGTGCGGCGGCGGTCGCAGTGGATGCGCAGGGCGATCTGCTGGGCCATCGTCCCGCTCGGCATGAGCAGCGCCGCCTCGTGCCCGAGGGTCGCCGCCACCCGCGCCTCGAACTCGGCGACGATCGCGCCCTCGCCGTAGGCGTCCGCGGATGCGTCGGGATCGAGTGCGTCGGCCGCGGCGCGCAGCAGCTCGGCCGCCGGGCGGGGGACCTGGCCGCTTGTCGTGAGCCAGCGTGTGCAGCCCCGCTGGAGCTCGCGCCAGTCCTCGCTCATCGGTGGCGAGCCTATCCGGCGGCGTCCGGCGCGCGCCGGACACCGTGGCGACCTCGCCTCGGGCTCGCGACGCAGTGCTCGGACGCCGTCGTGAGTGCTTACCGTTGATTGCGAGCGTCCGCTCGGCGCCGGAAAAGCATTCGCCACCAGATCAAACGCGAGCGTGCGCGATGGCTGCAGGCTGGACGGTCGCCAAGCAGCGAGGGTCCCACGAGGTGTGGGCGCATCCCGACCGACCCGCGCGGATCGTGGTGGCCGGCAAGGGACAGCGCGACCGTGCCGGTGGGGACGCTGGGTAGCATCCGCAAGGCGAGCGGTCTGGAGGATCTGCGGTGAGTGAATACCTCGTTATCTACGAACAGGCGGACGACGGCGGGTGGGGCGCCTACCTCCCCGACGTCCCCGGTGTCGTCGCGCTGGGCGCGAGCCGCGATGAGGTCGTGGACGGGATCCGTGAGGCATTGGATGCCTACGCCGCCGATCTCGGCCATCGCGGCCTGACGATGCCAGCCGCACATCACTCCGCCGAGACGATCGCAGCCTGACAGCAGCGTTCAGCGATGACTTCGAGCCACGACGATCGCCTCACGCTAGCGGCTGCATCGCGACGCGACCGCGTCCTGCTTCCGGGAGGGGAGCCGGCTCGAAGCGGCCAGATCTCAGCGTCCGGAGTGAGCGGCGTGACGCGTGGCGGTGGTCGCCAATCGGTCGGCTCGCTCGTTGAGCGAGTGGCCGAGATGCCCCTTGACCCAGTGCCAGCGGACCTTTTCGTGGTCTGCGGCGGCAGCCTCGAGCTGGACCCAGACGTCCTGGTTCTTGACCGGGTCGCCCGACGCCGTCTTCCAATCCCTGCGCTTCCAGCCGGTCATCCAGGAGGTCATGCCGTCGTGCAGGTAACGCGAGTCGGTCACGATGCAGGCGCGTGACCCGGACGGCAGTGCGCGCAAGCCCTGCAGGGCGGCGGTCATCTCCATGATGTTGTTCGTCGTGTAGGCCAGTCCGCCGCTGTGCTCCTCCACGATTCCATCCTCCCAGCAGAGCAGTGCGGCCCACCCGCCAGGACCGGGATTGCGCTGACATGCGCCATCGGTCCAGACCAGCACCTCGCCCGGCGCGGCGTGCGGGAGCAGGCCGGGCAGTGATCTGGATCGGCGACGCGGGCTGACAGCCATCGGGTGGGGATTCAACCAACCCCGGCACTCGGAAGGCCGCCCGGGGGCTCC
>CAXTTD010000541.1:0-2335 GCA_964246945.1 uncultured Solirubrobacteraceae bacterium
GAGCGATGACGAGGAGCTCACCCCGCGCGAGCGGCCCGAGATCCCCGGCATGGACCTCGTACCCGACCTCGTGCCCGAGGGCGAGGAGTACCTGGACGCCGAGGCCCGCGCCGCCGCCGAGGCCGAGGCCGAGGCCGCCGCGGCCCGTGCCGAGGAGGACGGCGCCGACGACCATGCCCAGCCGATCGCCGACGCGGCGATCGACCTCGCGAGCGGCGCCCGCTACGTCGCCACCGGCAAGCGCAAGTCCGCCGTCGGCCGTGTCATCCTCAAGCCGGGCACCGGCACCTACCTGATCAACGGCAAGCAGCTCGACGACTTCTTCCCGCGTGCCACCCTGCAGCGCGTCATCCGCCAGCCGCTGGAGACGGTCGGCTACGAGGCCCGGATGGACGTCATCGCCCGGATGCACGGAGGCGGCGTCGCCGCTCAGGCGGGGGCCCTGCGTCACGGCATCTCCAAGGCGCTGCTCGAGGCGGATCCCAATCTCCGCGGCGAGCTCAAGCGCCGCGGCTTCCTCACGCGTGACCCGCGCGTGAAGGAGCGTAAGAAGGCCGGCCTCAAGAAGGCCCGCAAGCGCCCGCAGTTCTCCAAGCGCTAGCCCGCGCGTCGAAAAAGCCGCATGGCACGCGAGCTGTTCGGCACCGACGGCGTCCGGGGCCGCGCCGGGCATTTCCTCACCGCTGAGCTCGCGCTCGCGCTGGGTCGCGCGGCGACCGCCCGCCTGCCCCGCACGCCCGAGATGCGTCCGGGCGTACTCATCGTCCGTGACACCCGTGAGTCCGGGGAGATGCTCGAGGCGGCGGTCGCGGCGGGGATCACTGCCGCGGGCGGCGACGCGCTGCTCGCCGGGGTGCTGCCCACGCCGGCGGCGCCGATGCTGGTGCTCCGTCACGGACTGTCGATGGCGGCGGTCATCTCGGCCTCGCACAACCCCTACGAGGACAACGGCATCAAGCTGTTCGGCGCCGATGGCTTCAAACTCGACGACGCCACCGAGCACGCGATCGAAGCCACGTTGGCTGACCCCGCGCTGACCGCCGCCGATCCCGCGCAGCGTCTGGAGATCGGCCGCGTGCACCGCCTGCACGGCGCGCTCGAGGATTACCTGCGTGAGCTGCACTCGCGCTTCGCCGCGCTCGACCTCTCCGGCCGGCGGCTGCTGCTCGACTGTGCCCACGGGGCGACCTACGAGGCGGCGCCCGAGATCTTCCGCCGGCTCGGCGCGCAGGTCGACGTGCTCGCCGCGGCCCCCGACGGGCGCAACATCAACGACGGCTGCGGCTCCACCCACGTCGACGGGCTCGCGCGGCGGGTGACCGACGGCGGCTACGAGCTCGGCTTCGCGTTCGACGGCGACGGCGACCGGGTGCTCGCCGCCGACGGCGACGGCGTGGTGGTCGACGGCGACGAGCTGCTCGCGACCGCCGCGGTACACCTGCACGCGACCGGACGGCTGCCCGGCGGCGGGGTCGCGGTGACCGTGATGACGAACTACGGCTTTCACACCGCGATGGCGCAGGCCGGGGTGCAGGTGGCCACCACCGCGGTCGGGGACCGCTACGTGCTGGACGAGCTGCGCCGCCGCGGCTGGGCGCTCGGCGGCGAGCAGTCCGGTCACCTGCTGGAGCTCGGGTTT
The DNA here is from genome assembly GCA_964246945.1 of uncultured Solirubrobacteraceae bacterium. Taxonomy (GTDB): domain Bacteria; phylum Actinomycetota; class Thermoleophilia; order Solirubrobacterales; family Solirubrobacteraceae; genus Palsa-465. Next base: position 1,640 of record CAXTTD010000541.1, read on the forward strand.
GGGCCCTCGGGCGACGGGATCGCGGGCGCGCTGCTCACCCTCGAGGCGCTCGGTGACCGCGACCTGCGTGAGCGCGGGGCGATGGCGAAGCTCCCCCAGCGCCTGGAGAACGTCCGCGCCGCCGATCGCGCGGCGCTGCTCGCCGCGATGGCGGCCCCCGCCCTCACCGAATCGATTCGCCGCGAATCCGAGGTTCTCGCACGGCGCGGACGGGTGCTCGTGCGCGCATCGGGCACCGAGCCGCTGATCCGGGTGATGGTCGAGGCGCCAAGCCAGGATGAGACCGACACGGTCTGCGAGCGCCTCGGCGCCCAGGTGCGCGCGGTCCTCGGCGAGCCGGGCGCGGGCTAACCTTCAGCTCGAGCCCTCGCCCGCCGATACCTTCGGGGCTCGGTGACGACCCCAGGAGGATCTGCCCATGTGCGGCATCGTCGGCTACGTCGGACCCCGGAAGGCCCGGCCCCTGCTTCTCGCCGGACTCGAGAAGCTCGAGTACCGCGGCTATGACAGCTCCGGCATCTCGGTGCTCGACGGACGCGCGATCGAGGCCGTGCGGGCGGTCGGCAACCTGAGCGCGCTGCGGGTCGCGATCGCCGACCGCGAGGGGCGCACCGCCCACGCGCCGGCCGGCGGGCTGACCCCCACCGCGACCGCGGTCGCCGCGCCCGACGCCGGGCCGCCGGCGAGCACCGGGAG
>CAXTTD010000542.1:0-2311 GCA_964246945.1 uncultured Solirubrobacteraceae bacterium
CGGGCGATGCTCTGCGCCATCGCGATCGCCGCGTCGAGCAGCTCCTCCGCGGGCACAACCCGGTTGACCAGGCCGATGCGCTCGGCCTCCTCGGCCTCCACGAACCGGCCCGTGTAACAGATCTCCGCGGCGCGACCCGGACCGATGAGCCGGGAGAGGCTCCAAGAGGCGCCGAGCTCGCCACAGGAGAGGCGGATCTTCACGAAGGCGGCGTTGAACCTCGCCTCCGGGGAGCACAGGCGGATGTCGGCGCTCAAAGTGAGCGCGAGCCCGCCGCCCGCGGCCGCCCCGTTGACAGCTGCGATCACCGGCACGGGCAGGCTGCGGATCGCCGCCAGGCTGCCGGTGGCCAGCTCCTGGAAGCGCAGGAACTCCCGGACCCCCATCTCAGTGATCTCATGGACGTTGGCGAGGTCGTACCCCGCGCAGAAGCCCCGGCCCGCACCGGTGATGATGAGGGCCCGCAGGTCGAGCTCGGACTTCAGCGCCTGGGGCACCGCCATCAGCTCGTCGAGCATTACCATCGTCATCGCATTGAGGCGATCCGGTCGATTGAGGGTGAGCACGGCGATACCCGGCTCGGGGCGGTCCAGCGTCATCGTGGTCAGCGGCAGGGTGTCGACTGCGGACATCAGCGGTGTGCCTCCTCGCGTCCGGCGATCCGGGCGTCGTGAACGGTCGTGAGCATCAGCGGTCGGCGTACTGCGGGTCGCGACGCTCCTTGAACGCCGCGAGCGCCTCGCGCATGTCGTCGGTCCGGGTGAGCAGCGCCTGCCCGCGGTTCTCGAGCTCGAGCGCCGCCGCGTAGGAGCTGACCTCGAGGTTCGCGCGCAGCGCAAGCTTTGAGAGCTTCACCCCGCCGGGTGAGTTGGCGGCGATCTCGGCGGCCATCCGCAGCGCCGCGGGCAGCAGCTCGTCGGCCGGATGGATCGCGTTGAGCAGTCCGATCCGCTCGGCCTCCTCCGCGTTGATGATCCGCCCGCTGAGGAGCATCTCCGCGGCTCGGCCCGGCCCGATCAGCCGGGGGACGAGCCACGAGGTCCCGAGATCACCGGAGGACAGGCCGATCCGCACGAACGCCGCTCCGAACCGCGCACCGGGGGAGCCGAGCCGGATGTCCGCCGCGAGGGCGAGGGCCAGGCCGCCTCCGGTCGCCGCGCCGTTGACGGCCGCGATCACCGGCATCGGCAGCGAGCGGATCGCGAGCATCGCCCGCGCGGCGTGCTCCTGGCGCAGCAGCATACCGAGCGCTCCGTCGCGCTCGAGCGCCTCGGCGTCCTCGAGGTCGTAGCCGGCGCAGAACGCCCGGCCGGCGCCGGTGATGACGACGACCCGCACCTCGGGCCGATCACACAGCCCGAGACCCAGCGCCTCCAGCTCGTCGAACATCTGATCGGTCTGCGCGTTGAGCCGATCGGGACGGTCGAGGGTGACGATCAGCGTCTCGGGTGTCGGCTCCTGCACCCGCATCGTTTCCGTCTGCGACACCGCGAACCCTCTCTCGCTCGACGCCGGTGGATCGACGCGCGGCGATGTTAACAGACGTTCACTCGCGCTCCCTCGGCGGTGGCGATAGCGTGCGGACGGATGTGGGGAAATACTCAAAGCGCAGGGCGGCCCGGGGACCTCCCGGAGCGGGCGTGCGCGACGATCTCGGGGTCGACCGGTCGCGAGGAGACACTGAACGCATGACGCAGACCACCGCCGCTCCCAACCCGGGAGCCACCCCCGAGGAGGCGATCGAGCACGCCCTCGCGCAGGACACGCTGTGCGCCGCCTTCCAGGCGACGGTCGCCGCGAGCCCCGAGCGCGAGGCGCTGCGCGCGCTCGGCGACCCCCCCGGCGCCGGCATCACGTTCGCCACCTACGGCGCCCGCGTGGCCGCCATCGCGGGCGGGCTGGCCGCGATCGACGTCGCCGCGGGGGACGTCGTGGGGCTGATGCTCGTCAACCGTCCGGAGTTCTTCCTCACCGACACCGCGACGACGCACCTCGGGGCGGCTCCGTTCTCGATCTACTTCACCAATCCCGTCGCCCAGATCGTGCCGTTGATCGAGAACTCCGGAGCCCGGGTCGTCATCTGCGAGCCCGAGTACGCCGAGCGGCTGGCCACGGTCCGCGAGCGGATCGGCGCTCCCGAACAGATCGTGGTCGTCGGCGAGACCGCCGGGGCGGGCGACCTCACGCTCGCCGAGCTCGAGGCGCTGAACCCCCCGGCGGGGTTCGACTTCGCGGCGGGATGGCGATCGGTGCGCGCGGACACGATCGGCCTGGTCCTCTACACGTCGGGAACGACCGGGGAGCCCAAGGG
>CAXTTD010000543.1:0-2305 GCA_964246945.1 uncultured Solirubrobacteraceae bacterium
GTTGCGGCCTTGCGGGCCGACGAGATCGACCTCGCCTTCAACCTCGTGCCCTCCGACGCGACCCTCCTGGCCAAGGCCAAGTTCCCGAGCGTCTCGACCGGGGCCAAGCTCTTCAACGAGTGGTACGTCGGGGCCAACGTCAAGGTGGCGCCGCTCAACGATCTCAAGGTCCGTCAGGCGATCGCGTACGCGATCGACCGCCCCCGGATCGTCACGCAGGCGTTCTCGTCGTTCGGCGCCCCGTCCGACGTTCCGTGGTCGACGAACCTACCGGGCCTGAGCGCGTCTGACGGAACCCGGTACACCCACGATCCCGCCAAGGCCAAGGCACTGTTCAAGGAAGCGGGCTCCCCGTCGCAGACGATCCCGGTGTCGATCGCCGCCGGCAGCACGATCGCCGAGGCGATCCTCAACATCGTCCAGTACAACCTCACCGCCGTCGGGTTCAAGGTCAAGGCCGAGCAGGTGCAGACCACCCAGTACCAGACGCTGCTCGAGAACGCCAAGATGCCGGGCCTGTGGGTCAACTCGGTCGGACAGGTCGACCTCGCGATCCCCGCGGTGCTGCTCGGCAATGCCCCGTTCAAGATCACCGAGAACACCTCGAACGTCACTGACCCGCAATACATCAAGCTCGCCAACGACCTCGTTTACTCGAGCACCGCCCCGGCGACCCCCGCGGCGACCCACGCGCTCACCGCCTACGTCGTCCAGCACGCGTGGCATATGACCGTCGGCCACGTGCCGCTGGTCTCGGCGAGCACCTCGAAGCTCTCGGGCGTCGGCACGACCGCCGGCTTCGCCGTGACTCTGACCGACGCCAGGCTCGCCTGAGACCGGGCCGATGTCGTTCCTGCTCCGTCGCCTGCTCGCCGCCATCGGCGTCCTGTTCATCGCCTCGATGGCGATCTTCGCGCTGCTGCACCTCGCTCCGGGCAGCCCGGCGGCCGTCATCGCCGGCCAGGACGCCACGCCTGCCCAGGTGGCGGCCGTGACCCGCGAGCTGCACCTCAACGAGGCGCTGCCGGTGCAGTACTGGCACTGGCTGACGGGTGTCCTGGGCGGCCATCTGGGCCAGTCCTACATCCTGCGTCAGCCGATCGGGTTGCTGATCAGAGAACGGCTGGCCAGCACCCTGCAGCTCATGGTCGCGGCCGCGGTGATCATGACCGTGCTCGGGCTGCTGCTCGGGATCGCGACGGGAACCGCTCAGCGACGCTGGCTGCGGGAGACCGTCGACTTCATCTCCACGATCTTCCTCTCGGCGCCGCCCTTCGTGAGCTCGGTGCTGTTCGTATTCGTGTTCGCGATCACCTGGAAGCTCCTGCCCGCCGGCGGGCAGACGAACTTCTTCTCCAATCCATGGTTCAGCATCCAGTACCTCACGCTGCCGTCGGTGGCGATCGCGCTGCCGGGTGCGGCGACGATCGCGCGCCTGCTCGCCACTGAGATGCGACGCACCAGCGAGGAGGAGTTCGTGCGGACCGCAGTGGCCAAGGGAGCCCGCCGCTCCCGCATCGTGTGGCGCCACATCCTGCCCAACTCGCTGGGTCCGGCGATGGTCGAGCTGGGGATTCGGGTCGGCGAGATGTTCGCCGGAGCGGTCGTCGTCGAGTCGTTGTTCGCGCGCTCGGGGATCGGCTCGCTGCTCGTCACGGCCGTCAGTGACCACGACTACCTGCTCGCCGACGATCTGCTGCTCATGTCGGTCGCCTTCGCGATCCTGATGCAGCTGCTGACCGAGCTCGGCATGGCCCGCATCGACCGACGGATCCGTCTCGAGGGGAGCCTCGCGTGAGTGCGCTCACCGCCGAGCCCGCCGTCGGTCGCGCCGCTGGGGGGCAGCGCCGTGTCCGCGGCCGGGGTCCGCTCGCCGGACTGCGCACCCTCCGCGGCACCACCGGCCTCTCCATCATCGTGCTCGTGCTCGCGGCGGGACTGATCGTGCCGTTCTTCCTTCGCTGGGGGCCGCTGCAGCAGTCCGGCGAGACGCTCGTCGGGGCCGGGGTCGGCGGACACCCGCTCGGCACCGACGAGGTCGGCCGCGACATCCTGGCCCGGACGCTTGACGGCATCCGTGTCGACTTCGTGCTGGCCGCGATTGGCGTGCCCGTCGCGGCGGTGCTGGGCACCGCGCTCGGGATGCTCAGCGCGGTGAGCCTGTTCGCCGGCAACCTCGCCCAGTGGTTGTTCAACCTGCTGCTCGGCTTCCCCGGTGTGGTCATGGGCATCGTGGTGGCGATCGCGATGGGGCCCCGGGGGGCCGCGCTCGGGGGGGGCCAGGTGCTAGGGGGGGTTGACACCC
>CAXTTD010000544.1:0-2301 GCA_964246945.1 uncultured Solirubrobacteraceae bacterium
ACGGTCGCCCGCGTCCGGGTCAAGCCTGCGCAGGCCGGCGACCAGCGCGCGGGTCGGGGTCAGGGTCGGGGTCGGCGGGGGATCCGCTCGACCCGCCGAGGTCAGCCGCCGCCGGGGGTGACGCGGTAGGCGTCGAACACGGCGTCGATGTTGCGCAGCCGACCGATCGCGTGGTCGAGCGTGCGGGTGTCGCCGACCTCGACGACGAAGCGGTCCTTCACCATCGGGTGGCTCACCGTGCAATGGGCGTCGAGGATGTTGATCCCCGCCTCGGAGAAGGTGCGGATGATGTCCTCGAGCAGCCGATGGCGGTCCCAGCCGTCGACCTGGATCTCGACTCGGAAGGCGGTCTCGGCGTCACCGTCCCACGCCACCGGGGTGAAGCGCTCGGGGTCCTTCCTGAGCACGGCGACGTTCGCGCAGTCCTCGCGGTGGATGGTGATCCCGCGCCCAAGCGAGATGTACCCGACGATACCGTCGCCGGGCACCGGCCGGCAGCACTTGGCCAGGCGCAACATCACCTCGTCGATGCCGTCCACCGTGATCCCGAACTTGCTCGAGGAGGTCGTCGGGCGGGTGCGGCGACGGTTGGTCTCCAGCAGGTCGTCGGCGGCGGTCGGCTCCGACTCGGCGGTCTCGCCCTGCTTCAGGCGCTGCATCACCTTGTTGACGACGACCTTGGGCGAGATCTTCGCCCCGCCGAGCGCGATGTAGAAGTCATCGCCCTTGCGGAAGCCCATCTCGCGGATGACGTCGGCGAGCAGCGGAGAGCCGACGACCTTCTGCGCGGGCAGGCCCGCCTTCTTGAGGTGGTCCTGCAGCAGATCGCGGCCGGCGTGCTCGTCGTCCCGGCGGGACTCCGCCTTGAAGTAGGCCTTGATCTTGTTGCGCGCCCGGGTCGTCTTGACCAGCGCCAGCCAGTCACGCGAGGGACCCCGCTCGCGCTTGGAGGTGAGCACCTCGACGATGTCGCCCGAGCGCAGCGCGTAGGAGAGCGGCACGATCTTGCCGTTCACCTTCGCCCCCACGCAGCGGTGGCCGACGTCGGTGTGAACGTCGTAGGCGAAGTCGAGCGGCGTGGCGCCGGCGGCGAGCGACTTCACCTCACCCTTGGGGGTGAAGACGAACACGTCGTCCTCGAACAGGTCGACCTTGAGGGTCTCCATGAACTCCCGCGGATCGGCCATGTCCTGCTGCCAGTCGAGCAGCGAGCGCAGCCACTTCAGCTTCCCCTCGGGGTCGCGGGCCTTCTCCGCGGCGCCCGGCGCGGCGCCGGGGCCGCGGGTGGAGCCGTCCTTGTACATCCAGTGCGCGGCGATCCCGAACTCGGCGAGGTCGTGCATCTCGCGAGTGCGGATCTGGATCTCCAGCGGGCGGCCCTCGGGTCCGATCACCGTCGTGTGCAGCGACTGGTACATGTTGAACTTCGGCATCGCGATGAAGTCCTTGAAGCGGCCGGGCAGCGGCTTCCACAGCGAGTGGATGACGCCGACCGCTCCGTAGGTGTCCTTCACCGAGTCGACGATCACCCGCATCGCGGTGAGGTCGTAGATCTCGTTGAACTCCCGACCCTTCTTGGTCATCTTGGAGTAGATCGAGTAGAAGTGCTTGGCGCGACCGGAGATGTCGGCGTGGATGCCGAGCTCGGCGAGCTCGGCGGCGACGGTCGCCCCGGCCGCCTGCACGTACTGCTCGCGCTCCTCGCGCTGCTGGGCGACCAGGCCCTTGATCTCGTTGAACTTGCGCGGGTGCAGCGCCTGGAAGGCCAGGTCCTCAAGTTCCCACTTGATGGCATGGATACCGAGGCGGTGGGCGATCGGAGCGTAGATGTCAAGCGTCTCACGTGACTTCTCGATCTGCTTCTGCTTGCTCATCGCCGAGATCGTGCGCATGTTGTGCAGCCGGTCGGCGAGCTTGATGAGGATGACCCGGATGTCGGAGGCCATCGCCACCATCATCTTGCGGTAGTTCTCCGCCTGAGCTTCGTCGCGGGACTGGAAGGTGAGACCGGTGAGCTTGGTGACGCCGTCGACGAGACCCGCGATCTCCTCGCCGAAGCGCTCAGTGACCTCGTCCAGGGAGGCGCTCGTGTCCTCCACGGTGTCGTGCAGGAGCGCTGCGCACAGCGTCTCGGTGTCCAGGCGCATGCCCGCGCAGATCTTGGCCACGCCAACCGGGTGGGTGATGAACTCCTCGCCGGAGAGCCGGCGCTGGTCGCCGTGGTGGGCGCACGCGAAGGCGAAGGCCGCGCGCACCTGCTCGCGGTCGATCGCCGCCGCGGCGTGGTCGGCGTGCTCCTCG
>CAXTTD010000545.1:0-2295 GCA_964246945.1 uncultured Solirubrobacteraceae bacterium
CCGCCGCGGGTGCCGGAGCTTCCGGAGCCGCGCGTGCCGGCGCCGCTCACGAAGTGACTGGAACCGCCCGCGCCGCCGGCCGACCCGGTCCCGCCCAGCGCGGCCGCGAGACCTCTCGCGGTGGTGGACGACGACGTGGCGGCATGGCTCTTCTCGATGCGGACCCCTCCGTAGAAGCCGATCGCGCAGGTGACGACGGCGAGCACCGCCATCGTCGGGCCGGTCACGAGCCGCAGCCGCGAGCGGCGCGGAGCGATGCCGGTGGGTGCCTGGCCCTCACTCAGGGGGTCGGCGACGGCGGGGTTCATGGTCGGCCTCCGTGGGTAGCGGGCGCGGGACGGGACGGGGGGACGGCGACGGGATGGCGTCATTCGAACCTCAGAGCTTCGATCGGGCGCAGGGCGGCGGCGCGCCCCGCCGGGTAGGTGCCGAAGAACAGTCCGATCAGGACCGACGCACCGAAGGCGAGGAACACCGAATAGGTCGCGACGACCGGATGGACGCCGGCGATGGTGAACTGGCTGCCGACCAGCCCGGCGACGACGCCGGCGATTCCGCCCAGGACCGAGACGAGGACCGCCTCGACCAGGAACTGGAGCAGGATGTCCGAGCGCCGGGCGCCGACCGCCTTGCGGATGCCGATCTCCCGCGTGCGCTCGGTCACCGAGACGAGCATGATGTTCATCACCCCGATGCCCCCGACGAGCAGCGAGATCGCGGCGACCTCGCCGAGCAGGGTCGTGAACACCTTGCTGCTGGACTCCGACGCCGACAGAATCGAGCTCGCATTGACGACCGTGAACGGCTCCGAGGTGGCGCCGTCGACCAGCGGGAAGCGCTGATCGAGGATGTCGGTGACCTCGGTCTCCGCGGCCGAGGTGACGTTGCGCGACTTCGCTCTCACGGTGATCGAGGACAGCGCGCCGTACCCGGTCACGGTGTCCTGAGTCGCGGTGAGCGGCGCGTAGACGACATCGTCCTGATCGGCGGCTCCGCTGGTGGAGCCCTTGGAGGCGGCGACCCCGATCACCTGGAAGTTGACGCCGTTGACCGCGACGGTGTCACCGACCGGGTCGGCGCCGTCGAACAGCTCGGTGACAACCTCGGAGCCGAGCACCAGCACCCGATCGTGAGCCGTCTCCTCGCTGCGCGTGAACCACGACCCCTCCGACAGGGTCTCGTTCTCGGCGGTCTGGTAGCTCGGGGTGGTGCCGGTGAACGTGGACGGCGAGTAGGTGGTGTTGTCATAAGTGAGCGTGACCCCGGTGCCGTCGGCGACCGGGGCGACGCTCTGGACATCCGGCGCCTTGAACCGGTTGGACAGGGCGCTTGAGTCGGCGAGGGTCAGACTGTCGTTGCTCGAGGTGTCACCACCGCGCGCGAAACCCCCCAGGGAGCCGGTGGTGGAGACGGTGAGCACGTTGGAGCCGAGCGCATCGATCTGAGACTGGACGGCCGAGGAGGAGCCGGTCCCCACCGCGATGAGGACGATCACCGAGCCGACCCCGATCGTCAACCCGAGCACGGTGAGGGCGGTGCGCAGCTTGTTCGCCGACAGTCCGGCGAGCGCGACGCGGACCGTCTCCATCAGGTGAGCTCCGCGGCCAGCTCATCGGAGACGATCGCGCCGTCACTGAGCCGAATCACCCGGTCCGCGTGGGCGGCGACCTCGGGCTCGTGGGTGATGAGGATGATCGTGCGCCCGGCCTCCGAGAGATCTTCGAGGATCTCCATCACCTCGTGGGTGGAGGCGGTGTCGAGGTTGCCAGTGGGCTCGTCGGCGAGGATGATCGCCGGATCGGTCACGAGCGCCCGGGCGATCGCGACCCGCTGCTGCTGGCCACCGGACAGCTCGGAGGGAAGGTGGTTGGTGCGGTCGCCGAGACCGACCGCGTCGAGCGCGGCGAGCGCCCGGCGGCGGCGCTGCGCCCGTCCGAGGCCCGCGTAGGCGAGCGGCAGCTCGACGTTGATCCCGGCCCGGGTGCGCGGGATCAGGTTGAAGCTCTGGAAGACGAAGCCGATCTCGCGGTTGCGCAGGTCCGCCAGATCGTCCTCGTCGGCGTCCGCGACGTCGAGGCCCTCGAGTCGGTACATGCCGCTGGTCGGCGCGTCCAGGCACCCGAGGATGTGCATCAGCGTGCTCTTGCCCGAGCCCGACTGACCGACGATGGCGACGAACTCGCCGCGCTGCACGGCGGCGCTGACCCCGCGCAGCGCGTGCACCGCGATATCGCCCACCTGATAGGTCTTGGTCACCTCCTCCAGGGAGATCACCGGCGCGCCGGCGCTCATGGG
>CAXTTD010000546.1:0-2284 GCA_964246945.1 uncultured Solirubrobacteraceae bacterium
CCCTTTACAGGGCTTTTACCGCGAATACAGCCTGCCCATTCCAGTTGGCGCGGGTTGTGTGAGGTCAGAAGCGCTCAGCTGGGGACACGGTTCGGGACACGCCTAGCTCGGATGCCGAACCCGCTGATCGCCGATGACCCGGCGGGCGTTGGTGGCGAGTCCGGCGTCGTTGGTCATCAGGATCGATTCCGGCAGCTCTTCGGCCAGAGCCAGGTACAGGGCGTCGTACGCGGACACGCTCTCGCGAAGCGCCCAGGCACTCTCCCGCAAGGGAGAGTGTGGATATCTGACAAGCCGGACCTCGTCGAGCTCCGATACTGCCCTCCCGGCTTGGTCGCTGCTGATCAGGCGCGACCGTTCCAGTCGCGAAACGCGCTGAGCGCCTCCGGCTCGATCAGGTCCGGCGCATGCAGGGCTTCATCGAGCGCGTCGGTGAGCTCTGCGTTCACCGCCTCGATCACTGAGGCGCGGCCGAGCAGAAACCCGACCAAGACGGACGCGTCAACGACGATCAATGAGAATCGCGGTCCCGGCGGACGATCGGAGCGACCGGCGGGCCCGTGTAGGACAGGCGCCGCGAGATGCGCGCCGCGAGCTCCTTGAGAGACGGCTTGCTCGCGAGCTCAGCCTGCGCCTCGGTGCTCAACTTCTCGATCGTGTTCGCCATGGCTAGATCGTATGGCCTTGAGTCCGGGGGAGCAACGGCGGTCTCATCCCAGGCCGCCGCACAATGCCAGATCAAGTGGTGCGGAGACTCAGAGCTGCGCCCGAGTGTCGCGCGCAAACCAGCGTTCGAGTGAGGCGCCAAAATCCGCTGACTTCTCGGGAGAACCTGTTCCTTGGCCGCGCCGCGTGCGGCTTGCGGGCTGTGCGCTTCGTTTCGATCTCCCCACCGTCGGAGACACTTCAGGGCAACGGTCGCCGGCAGTCGATTGCCGGACTAGCGGATTCGCGGCATAGAACTCGTCCGCTCCGGCCACGGCTGAAGCCGAATGCGATCGCCCGGGCGACCCACCCACAGACGCGCTTCTCGCCGGATGCGGGGCCGCGCTGAGACGTGCGGAATCAACGATTTGCTTATGCAGAGTCGGGCCGGATGCCCCGGCGCCGTGGCCGGGTTGACCACCTCCGAGCCTGACCCCCGGCAATCGGAACGTTGCCTGGGGGCGACCGCCGGGCCGCCGGACTCACGATCGGAGCTCGTGGCAAACCACTCGTCCGAGGTGGACTGCCGGGGCGAGCGCTTCTCGCGAATGCGCTCGTAGGGAAGTCGACGCGGAGTGCTCGCGGCGGTGGTCAGGTGCCGCAGAAGGTCTGGTAAGGCCTGAACGTGTCGGGGGCTGGTTCGGCGTAGCGCTCCTGGCCGGGCCGCGCTCGGAATGGATCAGAGATGATGCGCAGGAGGTCGCCGAAGGGGATGAGGTTGCCGCCGGAGGCGGCGGCGAGAGCCTCTTCGACGAGGTGGTTACGGGGGATGTAGATCGGGTTGCGGGCGTCCATGGCGTCGGCGACCGCAGTCGCCTCCCCGGCCTCGCGCGCCAGCGCGGTTCGCCAGCGCTCGGCCCAGCGGTCATAGGCAGCTGGGTCGTTGAACCGCGAGCGAGGTCCGTGCCCGGTGCCGCGGGCGGCGGTGGAAAGCGCACGCAGGGCGGAGGTGTAGTCGACGTGCTGGTCGCGGAGCAGTGTGAGCAGGTCATCGACGAGCGTGTCGGTCTCGGGCTCGGCATCCGCGAGGCCGAGCTTGGCGCGCATCCCCTCACGCCAGCACGCGTCGTAGCGGTCCGGGAACGACCGGAGCAGCTCGGTGGCCATGCCGAGCGCCGTGTCCTCGTCCTCGTCGAGAAGTGGCTGCAGGGTCTCGGCAAAGCGGGTCAGGTTCCAGCCGGCGATCGCTGGCTGGTTGCCGTACGCGTAGCGACTGCCGTGATCGATCGAACTGAACACCGCGTCGGGATCAAAAGCATCCATGAACGCGCACGGCCCGTAGTCGATCGTCTCCCCGGAGATCGTCATGTTGTCGGTGTTCATGACACCGTGGACGAAGCCAACCTGCATCCAGCGGGCGATCAGCGACGCCTGGGCGGCGAGCACGCTGTCCAACAGAGCCAGGTACGGGTTATCGGCCTCGGCGGCCGTCGGGTGGTGACGAGCGATCACATGGTCAGCCAGGCGCCGCACCAGCTCAGGTCCCCCGCGCGTGGCCGCGTACTGAAACGAGCCCACGCGGACATGGCTAGCGGCGACCCGAGCGAGCACCGCGCCCGGCAAAAGCGTCTCGCGGGCC
>CAXTTD010000547.1:0-2284 GCA_964246945.1 uncultured Solirubrobacteraceae bacterium
GGTCCCACAGCGCGAGGTCGATCGCCGCGAGCGCCTGTGAGAGCACCGTCCGCTCGCCGCAGCGGGCGATGACGTCAGCGATCGGGGCGTGGCCGGGATAGTCGGCGAGCACTTCCCGGCAGTCCTCGAGCGCCGCACAGACCGCGGCGACGCTCACCCCGTCGTAGCTCTGAAGCGGCGCCGCCTCGCCGTGCCCGACCGTCCCGTCGTCGGCGTGCAGGGTGACGTGGACGAGCTCTCGGTCGGCGACGGTGCCGTGGGCCGCGGGGAACCCCGCGTACAGCGGGGCGGTGAGCGTGGCGAGCTCGAGCCTCACCGGCTGAGCAGCAGCGCCGCGGAGAGCAGCACGCAGAACACGAGCTGCAGCTGGCCGGATCCGGCGAGGGCGCCGTTCAGCGATGGGCCGTCGGTGCGGGTGGACATCGTCCGCACAAGTCGCACGGCGAGCGGCAGCGCCAGCCACGGCAGGAGCACCCACGCGCGCAGCGGACCGAACAGCCAGGTGGGCAGCGCGAACACGAACGCGAGGCCGAGCGTCACCGCGAACATGATCCGGGTCCGTGGGCGGCCGAGGCGCACCGCGAGCGTGCGCTTGCCCGCCCGGCGGTCGGAGTCGATGTCTCGGACGTTGTTGACGACGAGGATCGCCGCGGCGAGCAGGCCGACCGGCACCGACAGCGCGAACGCCTCCCAGTCGAGGTGGCGGGTCTCCACGAAGTAGGAGCCGGCAACCGCCACCACGCCGAAGAACAGGAACACGAACACCTCGCCGAGCCCCTCGTAGCCGTAGGGCCGGGGACCGCCGGTGTAGAGCACCCCGGCGATGATCGAGGCGACCCCGATGAGCAGCAGCAGCCACCCGGCGACGACGATCAGGTAGATGCCGGCGAGCACTGCGAGACCGAACGAGACGTAGGTGGCCACCAGCACCTGGCGGGGCGGTACCAAGCCGCCGGCGGTGACCCGCACCGGGCCGAGGCGATCGTCGGCGTCGGCGCCGCGGCGGGCGTCGGAGTAGTCGTTGGAGAGGTTCGTGCCAACCTGGATGAAGATCGCGCCGAGCAGCGCGGCGAGGAACCGCAGCGCGTGGAAGTCATGCTGGAAGCCCGCGAGCGCCGTGCCGACGAGCACCGGCGCGATCGCCGCCGGCAGCGTCCGCGGCCGGGCGGCCATCAGCCAGATGCGCACCCCGCTCATCGCGTCTGCGCTACGCCCGGCGCGGGAACTGCGCGAAGTCGGTGGGGCGCTTCTCGAGGAAGGCGTTGCGGCCCTCCTGGGCCTCCTCGCTCATGTAGAAGAGCAGGTTGGCGTCGTGGGCGAGCTGCTGGATGCCCGCCATCCCGTCCTCCTCGGCGTGGAAGCTCGCCTTCATCATGCGCAGCGCGAACGGGGAGAGGGCGAGCATCTCCGAGCACCACTGGAGCGTCTCCGCCTCGAGGCGCTCAAGCGGCACCACGGTGTTCACGAGCCCCATGGCGAGCGCCTGCTGCGCATCGTACTGACGGCACAGGAACCAGATCTCCTTCGCCTTCTTGGGCCCGACGAGGCGGGCGAGCTCCGAGGCGCCGTAGCCGCCGTCGAAGGAGCCCACGCGGGGTCCCACCTGGCCGAAGCGGGCGTTATCGGCGGCGATCGTGAGGTCGCAGACGAGATGCAGGATGTGACCGCCGCCGATCGCCCAGCCGGCGACCATGGCGACGATCGGCTTGGGCAGCCGTCGCATCTGGACGTGCAGGTCGGTGACGTGGAAGCGGCCCGCCGCCCGCTGGGCGCCCGCCTGCGCGGGGTCGGCGCCGGTGACGTACCCACCGCGGTCCCCCCGCACCCGCTGGTCACCGCCCGAGCAGAACGCCCGCTCGCCGGCGCCGGTGAGCACGATCGCGCCGACCGCCGGGTCCTCACGGGCGCGCTCGAACGCCTGCGAGAGCTCGATGATCGTCTCCGGGCGGAACGCGTTGTGGACCTCGGGGCGGTCGATGGTGAGCTTCGCGATGCCCGGCAGCTCCCCGCCCGAGACCTCGTAGCGGATGTCGGTGTACTCGCCGGACGGCGTCCATTCGATGGGCACGTGAACTGGCTCCTGTGGGGTCTGCGGGTGGCTCGCTGGGGGGACTCTAGTGTCCTGGATATGGAGTCCTGGCTGCCCCGCGCGGCGCGCATGCACCCCGAGCGGGCGGCGCTCGTGACCCCCGAGCGCACCTGGAGTTACGCGGCGCTGCACGACGCGGCACGGGCGCCGGGCGGGGCGATGCTGGATGTGCGCTGGGTGGCGGCGCGGGTCGGG
>CAXTTD010000548.1:0-2281 GCA_964246945.1 uncultured Solirubrobacteraceae bacterium
CTATTGCTGCTGCTGGGTCTGGCTGTGCCAGCCGCCGCCGTAGCGCACGTCGGGCAGCGTCGGTGGCCGGAAGGTCGGCAGCGTGCCCGGCGCGAGGTCCGAGGAGCCGGTCTCGTCGTCCAGCACCCACGTGTCCTTGGAGCCGCCGCCGGCGGAGGAGTTGACGATCATCGACCCCTCCTGGAGGGCGACGCGGGTGAGCCCGCCGGGCACGATGCGGATCTCCTCCCCGAACACCGCGAACGGGCGCAGGTCGACGTGGCGGGGCTCCAGGTGCCCTCCGACCTCGGTCGGCGCCGTCGAGAGGTGGACGAGCTCCTGGGCGATCCAGCGGTCCGGGTCGGCCTCGATCATCCGCCGCTGCTCGTCGAGCTCGGCTACGGAGGCCTGGGGCCCGATGAACACGCCCTTGCCGCCCGATTCGCTGGTCGGCTTGACCACGAGCGTGGCCAGGTTCTGAAGCACGTGGGCGCGCTCCTTGGCGTTGGAGAGCAGATAGGTGGGCACGTTGTCGAGAATCGGCTCCTCCCCGAGGTAGAAGCGGATCATCTCCGGCACGTAGTAGTAGATCGCCTTGTCGTCGGCGACGCCGGTGCCGATCGCGTTGGCGATCGCGACCGTGCCCGCCCGGTAGGCGCGCACCAGGCCGGGGACGCCGAGCAGCGAGTCGGGACGGAACTCGAGCGGGTCGATGAACGAGTCGTCGAGGCGGCGGTAGATCGTGTGCACGCGCTCGAGGCCCCCGGTGGTGCGCATGTAGCAGACGGCGTCGCGCACCACGAGGTCGGAGGGCTCGACGAGCTCGACGCCCATCTGGCGCGCGAGGAACGCGTGCTCGAAGTAGGCGGAGTTCATCGCCCCCGGGGTCCACAGCACGATCGTGGGGTGGCTCTCGGTGGCGGGCGCGACCGCCCGCAGGGCGTCGAGCAGCAGCGAGGGGTAGTTGTCGACGGCGCGCACGCGGTGGCCGGCGAACAGCTCGGGGACCAGGCGCGTCATCGCCACCCGGTTCTCGAGCACGTAGGAGATGCCGCTCGGGGTGCGCACGTTGTCCTCGAGCACCCGCCAGCGCCCGTCGCCGTCACGCACGAGGTCGCAGCCGCAGACGTGGCAGTACACGCCGCCGGGGGCGCGGACGCCGTGGACGGGCCGCGCGAACTCCTTGCGGCTCACGATCAGCGACCACGGGACGATGCCCGCGCGGACGATCTCATGGGCGTGGTAGACGTCGTCGACGAACGCGTTGAGGGCACGGATGCGCTGGGCGAGGCCGCGCTTGATCACCGTCCACTCGGCGGCGGTGAGCACCCGGGGGACGAGGTCGAGTGGCCACGCGCGGTCGCGGCGCTCGCCGTCGGAGCCCGAGACCTCGAAGGTGATCCCCTGCTGCATGAAGATCGCGTCGCGCCGGCGCCCGGCGGCCGACAGCGCCTCGGGGCCGAGGCGCTCGAGCGTCGCCATCAACTCGGTGGCGTGGGGGAGGGGCGCCCCGGAGCCGTCGAGCAGCTCGTCGCGGCAGCCGTCGGGGATCGCGTAGCGCGCCGCCATGGCCTCAAGGTGTACCCGGTACGCCGCGCGTTCGCCACGCGCCGGGTGGACAGGGACGCTTGTCCGCGTGGATACGGTGGCCCGGATGATCCCCGACGCGATCGCCCCGGTGCTCGAGCGCTACCGCACGCTGGCCGGCGGCCGTCTCCGGGCGCTGTGGGTGACCGGGTCGCTGTCGCTCGGCGACTGGCTTCCCGGGGTCAGCGACCTCGACCTCGTCGCCGTCCTCGACGGCCCCGCCGATCGCGACGCCCTGCGCCGAGTCCACGCGACGCTGCGCGCCGCGCACCCCGATCCCCCGCTCGAGGTGCTCTACCTGCACGATGGCGACCTCGCCCGTCCGCCGGTGCGGGTCGGTGGGCGCCTGCACTACCGGGCGGGGCGCTGGCACGAGGACCCGAACATGGTGAGTCCGATGACCTGGCACAGCCTCGCCGACCGCGGCATCCCGGTCTACGGCCCCGACCCCGCGCCGGCGATCCATCTCGACGACGCCGCCCTGCGCGACTGGTGCCGCGCGAACCTCGACGGCTACTGGGCCGGCTGGGCCACCCGCGGTGCGAACCCGGCGACGCGCGACGGGATGGCGCTCCTCACCGACTGGGGGGTGTCCTGGTGCGTGCTCGGGGTGCTGCGGCTGCGCTACACGATCGACACCGGCGCTATCACCTCGAAGTCGGGCGCGGGGCGGTGGGCCCTGTCAGAGGGCGGGTTCGGCGATCCGGAGCTCGTG
>CAXTTD010000549.1:0-2272 GCA_964246945.1 uncultured Solirubrobacteraceae bacterium
TCCGGCGCCCGCTCGAGCCCGCGTGGCTCGCCGAGCTCGGCGTGGGCGGGCAGGAACGCCCGAGCCGGCGGAGAGGCGCGGCGGGCGGCGATCTCGTGGCCGAGCTCGGCGAGCCACGCGGGCTCGAGCGGGCGCCGGAAGGCGTGGGTGGCCAGCGGCGTGCCCCGCGCGTCGCATACGAGCACCGCCGCCCCGATCAGGGTCGCGAGGCTCCCCGCGATCGCCTCGAGGCCCTGCTGGGAGAGCACCACCCGCTCCAGGCGCTCGTGGGCGGCGAGCGCCCGGCGCAGGACCGCGTACTGCTCGTTGACGAGCTGGGTGAACGCCGCCTCGGTGACCGCGATGAACGGCGTCTCGTAGGGGATCTCAAATACCGGGAAGTCGCGCTCGGCGGCCTGGCGCAGCAGCGCCGGCGGGACCTCGCGGTGGCCGAACCCGACCCCGAAGCCGAGGCCCGCGAGCCGGTGGTCGGCGAGGCGATCGATGAACTCGCGCTGGCGCTGGGGGGTGTTGAGCTGCATCCCGGTGGTGAGCAGCAGCTCACCCCCGGAGAGCCACTGCGTCGGGTCCTTGAGCTCTGAGATGTGCACCCAGCGCACGGGCACATCGACCGCGCCCTCGCCGCTGAGCAGCCGCACTCCGGGCAGCCCACTCAGTAGGTCGCGCACGGTGACCATCGCACCGGGGGTTGTGACGTGACTGCTCAGGGCCGTCGGTCGGTCGTCGGTCGTTCGGTCGTCGCGAGGGTGTCCGGCGGGGCGCCGCGGCGCTCAGGCGTGCATCCGCCGGTGGGCCTCGACGAGGACTGGGCGCAGGATGGTCTCGATCTCCGCGAACTGTTCGGGACCGGCGATGAGCGGCGGGGAGAGCTGGATCACCGGGTCGCCGCGATCGTCGGCGCGGCAAATGAGCCCGTTCTCGTACAGCGCGCCCGACAGGTAGCCGCGCAGCAGCGTCTCGGACTCCTCGTCGGACCAGTCCTCGTCGGTGTCCTGGTCCTTGACGAGCTCGATGGCGTGGAAGTAGCCGGCGCCGCGCACGTCGCCGACGATCGGGATGTCGCGCAGCGATTCGAGCATCTCCCGAAACTCGCCCTCGTGGGCGCGCACGTTCTCGAGGATCCCCTCGCGCTCGAACGCCTCGATGTTGGCCAGGGCGATGGCGCTGCTCATCGGATGACCCGCGAACGTGATCCCGTGCAGGAAGCTCTCGGTGCCGTGCATGAACGGCTCGGCGAGGCGGTCGGAGGCGATCATCGCGCCCATCGGGGCGTAGCTCGAGGTGAGGCCCTTGGCGGTGGTGATGATGTCGGGCAGGTAGTCGTAGCGCTGGGCGCCGAACCACTCGCCGAGGCGACCCCAGGAGCAGATGACCTCGTCGGAGATGAGGATGACGTCGTACTCGTCGCAGATCTCGCGGACGCGCGGCCAGTAGCCCTCGGGCGGGGTGAAGCATCCGCCGGCGTTCTGGACGGGCTCCATGATCACCGCGGCGACGGTGTCGGGGCCCTCAAACTCGATCCGGTGGCGCACGGTCTCGGCGAGCTCGCGTCCGGTGCGGGGCGGCTGGCGGAAGGTGTTGGTGTTGGGGACGTGGCAGCCGCCGGGGGTGAGCGGCTCGAACGGCTCGCGCAGGCTGGTGATGCCGGTGGCGGCGAGGGCGCCGAGGGTCGTGCCGTGGTAGGCGATCTCCCGCGCGATGACCTTCGTCTTGTTCGGATGGCCGGTGAGCTTGTGGTACTGGCGGGCGAGCTTGATCGCCGACTCCACCGCTTCCGAGCCGCCGCTGGTGAAGAACACGCGGTTCAGGTCGCCGGGGGTGAGCTCGGCGATCTTGGCGGCGAGCTCGATCGCGCGCGGGTGAGCGTAGGACCAGTTGGTGTAGAAGCCGAGCTCCTTCGCCTGGTCGGCGCCCGCCTGGGCGATGTCAGCGCGGCCGTGGCCGATGTTCACGCAGAACAGCGAGGACAGCCCGTCCAGGTAGCGCTTGCCGTGCTCATCCCACACGTAGCAACCCTCGCCGCGGACGATGATCGGGATCTCCGCGTCCTGGTAGGCCGACATCCGGGTGAAGTGCATCCACAGGTGCCGCCTGCCCAGCTCCTGCAGGTCGGTGCCGCTCGTCGTCGCTGCTGTGTCGGTGCTGGCCATTTCGCTCCCTCGCGGATGGGGTCTGCCGTTCTGTACAACGCTAGTCGCCGCGTTGTCGGTTCTCAAGCAGACGTTTGGGCGAAGTGCGGGTCGGCGATTGGACGTTCTGTCGTGGCGGGGAT
>CAXTTD010000550.1:0-2272 GCA_964246945.1 uncultured Solirubrobacteraceae bacterium
GAGCAGACGCCGGCCGGCCTCGCCCGCCACGCCCGCGAGCACCACCGATCCGAGCACCGCGACACGCTGCCGTCCGCTCACCCGGGAGACTGTAGAGATGCGCGTGGCCATCGTCTCCGACGTTCACGGCAACCGGCATGCCCTGGAGGCGGTGCTCGAGTCGATCACCACCCGCGACTGCGCGGAGGTGTGGTCGCTCGGAGATCTCGTCGGCTACGGCGCCGAGCCCGACGCGTGCGTCGACCTCGCGCGCGCTCACGCATCGGTGTCGCTGGCGGGCAACCACGACCTCGGGGTGAGCGGCGCGATCCCGCTGGCCCAGTTCTCCGCCGGTGCCGCGGCGGCGGCGGTGTGGACCCAGAGGCACATCCGGCCCGACACGCTCGATTACCTGCGGAGCCTTGACTCCGCGCAGGTGCTGCCGGAGGTTGCCCTCTACCACGCGAGCCCCCGCGATCCGGTGTGGGAGTACGTGCTCGCCGCGCTCCAGGCCGAGCTCTGCCTCGACGTGCGGGCCCGCCGGGTGTCGCTCATCGGCCACTCCCACGTCGCCCTCTACTTCGCCCGCTTTCCCGGTGTGGCGGCGACCGGCGGCACCCGCAGCGACGGTGAGCACCTCGACCTCGGCGACGGCGAGTGGCTGCTGAACCCCGGCAGCGTCGGCCAGCCCCGCGACGGGGACCCGCGGGCCGCGTGGCTCGAGCTCGATCTCGCCGAATGGACCGCGAGCTATCACCGCGTCGACTACGACATCGGGGGCGCGATGGCCGCGATCCGGGCCGCGCGACTGCCCGAATCGCTCGCGGAACGCCTGCAATACGGCCAGTGAGCGGGGGCCCTGGGCTCACACGAAGCCAACCTGCGGAACCTCTAGAGTCATCCGGCGCATGTGGTTGCGCATTCGGGCATCTCTCGTCGTCGGCGTCGCGTCGTTCGCCGTCCTGCTCGCCGGCTGCGGGAGCCAGTCGAGCATCAAGGGCGCGCTCTCCCCGAACGCCAACAGCTCCATCTCCTCCGCGCTCTCGGCGGTGGGTAACGCGGTGAGCGCGCGGTCCTGCGGCTCCACCAGCTCCGCGCTGGCGAAACTCGACTCCACCCTCTCGGGGCTGCCCGCCTCGACCGACGCCTCGCTGGTGAAGAACCTCCAGCAGGGGGCCTCGACGCTGCGCGGCCTCGCCCTCACCGAGTGCCGAAGCGCGCCGACCCGGACCACCTCGACCTCGACGACGAGCTCGACGACGACGACCACCCCGAGCACCCCGGTGACCACCGCGACGACGCCGACCGTCCCGACGACCTCGACCACTTCCACCACCTCGTCGACGACGACAACGAGCAACCTTCCCGGAACCGGCACGGTGACCCAGCTCGGCACGGGTACGAACGGCTCCGGGGGCGCCGGCGGCGCCGGGACCCTCGGCGGAGGTGGCGGACAGTGAGCGACGCCCAGGTGATCGCCGGGCGCTACCGGCTGGAGGGCCGCCTCGGGGTCGGCGGGATGTCGACCGTCCATCTCGGGTTCGACAGCCGCCTCGAGCGCTACGTGGCGGTGAAGCTGCTCGCCGAGCACCTCGCCGACGACCCGACGTTCGTCTCGCGCTTCCGCCGCGAGGCGCTCGCCGCCGCGCGGCTCGTGCACCCGAACATCGTTCAGGTGTTCGACTTCGGCTTCGACTCCGGCAGCCACCAGCACTTCATCGTGATGGAGCACGTCGCCGGCGATTCGTGCGCCGAGCTGCTGCGCGACCACGGGCACCTCGCCATCACCCAGACGGTCGACATCGTCACCCAGGCGTGCCGAGGCCTTGATTACGCGCACCGCAACGGGGTCGTGCACCGCGACGTGAAGCCCGGCAACCTGCTGGTCTCCGACCAGGAGGTGGTGAAGCTCGCCGACTTCGGCATCGCCCGAGCCGCCGACCAGTCGTCGATCACCCAGGTCGGCTCGGTGCTCGGCACCGCCGCCTACCTCTCGCCTGAACAGGCCCGCGGTGACGAGGCCGGACCCCAGGCCGACCTGTACTCGCTCGGCGTGGTCACCTACCAGCTCATGTCGGGCCGCCTGCCCTACGCCGCGAACTCGCTGTCCGAGCTCGCGCTCAAGCAGCAGCGCGAGCGCCCGATGGGACTCGACGAGGTCGTCGCCGATTGTCCGCACGCGCTCGCCGAGGCGGTCGCCGGCGCGCTCGCCATCGATTCCCGCGACCGTCGGGCGGAGGCGATGGAGTTCGCCGCCGAGCTGCGCGACGGCGTGCATGGGATCGGCTCGGCG
>CAXTTD010000551.1:0-2270 GCA_964246945.1 uncultured Solirubrobacteraceae bacterium
GCGTCGATCTCCGCCTGCAGGTGGCGCAGCGCCCCGGTCGTGCCGGGATATTGCAGCACCACGGCGAACGGCGCGCCGGCGGCAAGCCCGGCCGTGTCGCCGGGCTCGAACGTCTGGAGCCGGAAACCTAGTGGCGCGGCGCGGGTCGCGATCACGGCGCGGGTCTGCGGATGCAGGTCGGCGCAGACCGCGACGGTGGCCGACTTCGTGCGGCTGACCGCGTGCGCCATGGTCACGGCCTCGGCCGCGGCACTCGCCTCGTCGAGCAGCGAGGCGTTGGCTACCGCCATGCCGGTCAGCTCGGTGATCACCGTCTGGAAATTGAGCAGCGCCTCGAGCCGGCCCTGCGCGATCTCGGCCTGATACGGCGTGTAGGCGGTGTACCAGCCCGGGTTCTCCAGCACGTTGCGCTGGATCACCGGCGGCGTGTGGGTGCCGTGATAGCCCTGGCCGATCAGCGAGCGGCGGACGACGTTCTGCGCCGCCAGGCCGGCGAGCTCGGCGATCACCCCCGCCTCGTCCAGCGGCTCCGGCAGGCGCATCGCGCCGGCGCTGCGGATCGCCGCCCGGCCCCCGCCATAGCACAGGCCGGAGAGCGTCGTGCCCGCGGCGCCCGGGGGGCGCATGCGCCGGGGGTCGGCGCGCGCATGCGCGCGTCGAAGGATCGGCGCATGCGCCGATCCGCACATGAGGTGTAGGGTTTCTCCACCCCACAGGCGAGTGAGAGGAGACAGCCATGCACAAGGCCGCGGATCGCATCCGCAACGTGGCTCTGGTGGGCCATCGCGGCGCCGGCAAGACGTCGTTGCACGAGGCGCTGCTGTTCCAGGCGGGCGCGGTGAGCCGCCTCGGCACCGTTACCGACGGCACCACCGTTTCGGACTCCGACGCGGACGAGAAGGCGCGCCAGATGTCGATCTCGCTCGCCCTGTCCTCGTTCGAGTGGCAGCAGCGCAAGGTCAACCTGATCGACACCCCGGGCGACGCGAGCTTCATCGCCGACGCGCTCGGCGCGCTGCGGGTGTGCGAGTCCGCGGTGTTCGTGGTCAACGCGGTGATGGGCGTCGAGGTCCACACCACCCGCCTGTGGCGTCGCGCCGAGGAGCTTGACCTCGCCCGCCTCGTGTTCGTGAACATGCTCGACCGCGAGCGGGCCGACTTCTTCCGGACGCTCGACTCGCTGAAGACCGCGTTCGGCCCCCACGTCGTGGCCACCGAGATCCCGATCGGGTCCGAGCACGAGGTGACCGGGGTGATCGACCTCGTCGACATGAAGGCCTACGCGTACTCCGACGCGAGCCGCGAGAACTGCGCCGAGATCCCGATCCCCGACGCCGAGCTGTCCCGGGCGCAGGAGTATCGCGAGAAGCTCATGGACGAGGTCTCGGAGACCTCCGACGCGCTGATGGAGCGCTACCTCGAGGGGGAGACGATCTCCCACGAGGAGATCGTCGCCGCGCTCAAGGACGGCACCAACCACGGCTCGCTGCACCCCGTCACCTGCGGCGTGGCCACGCGCAACCTCGCGACCAACCGGCTGCTCGACGCGCTCGTCGAGGACCTGCCCTCGCCGGTGAAGCACGGGGGTCTTGAGGCCGGCGACATCGTTCTTGAATCCGACGCGGACGCAGAGCTGTTCGCCTACGTGTTCAAGACCCGCGCCGACCCGTTCGCCGGGCGGATCAACGTGTTCCGCGTCTATCAGGGGACGATGACCCCGGACACGACGGTGCTCAACACCCGCACCCACCACAAGGAGCGCATCGGCCAGCTGGTGGGCTTTCAGGGCGCCGACACCGCCCCGGCGCAGGCGTTCGGGCCCGGCGACATCGGGGCGGTGGCCAAGCTCAAGGAGACCCGCGCCGGCGATTGGCTCGCCTCGCGTGACGAGCCGATCGCGATGCCCTCGATCACGCTGCCCGCGCCCGTGATGGCGTTCGCGATCGCCGGGGTGGGCTCGGGTTCGGCCGGCGACGAGGACAAGGTGTTCAGCGCGCTGCGCCGCCTGCAGGAGGAGGACCCGACGATCGACCTGCACCGCGACGCGCAGACCGGGGAGCAGATCGTCGCCGGTCTCTCGCAGGTGCACGTCGAGGTGGTGGTGGCCCGGCTGCACTCGCGTTTCGGCGTCGAGGTGTCTCTGAAGCCGCCGCGGGTGCCCTACCAGGAGACGATCCGCGGCGCGGCGAGGGCTCACGGCCGCCACAAGAAGCAGTCGGGGGGCCGCGGCCAGTTCGGCGACTGCCACATCGCGATCGAGCCGCTGGAAC
>CAXTTD010000552.1:0-2260 GCA_964246945.1 uncultured Solirubrobacteraceae bacterium
GCGCGGCGGCGGTCCCGGGCGCGCCGGCCTGGGGGTCGCGCTCGCGCAGGCGCCGCACGCGCTCGTTGTCCTCGGCGAGGTTGATCAGCTGAAACCACAGGGTGAGCGCCCGCACGAGCACCTCGGTACGGGCGAGGTCAAGCCCGGCGACGAGCGTCGCGAGCGCATCGGGGGCGTCGGGCTCACCGCGCCGCGCCGCCCGGCCGAGCTCGATCGCCGCGTCGAGCAGGGTGACGGCCTCCTCTCC
The DNA here is from genome assembly GCA_964246945.1 of uncultured Solirubrobacteraceae bacterium. Classification (GTDB taxonomy): domain Bacteria; phylum Actinomycetota; class Thermoleophilia; order Solirubrobacterales; family Solirubrobacteraceae; genus Palsa-465. The sequence goes on from CAXTTD010000552.1 coordinate 248, forward strand.
CTCGCCGAGCGCGATCACCTCGCGCAGGAGCCCGGTGAGCAATGCCTCGTCGGCGGCGAAGCGGTCGGCGGCGCCGGAGCTGGTCGGCGAGAGCGTGGCGATGGGCCACAAGATAGGCGAGCCCGACGCGGGGCGCCAGCCCCTGGCGGGCGGCGGTGCTCAGCGGCCGGGAACGGCGATCACCCTCGCGGGGAATCGAACCCCGCGGCGTCCGCCGACCGGACGAGGGCGACTGCGAAGCTGCCCGTCATCGATCATCGACGGTGAACTCGAGCAGCAGGTACTGGTGGAGGTCGAGCCGTCCCGCGGGCCGGCGCTGCCGGCGCAGGGCATGGAGGCCGAGCCGCGTGCGGTGCACCGGACGCGTCGGCCGGGGCCGCGGTCGCGGCTGGTGCTCAGTGCGATCGCCGACCGGTGGCGGGAGCACGAGCTCGTAGCGTGGGAACTGCATGGGTCATCCTCCTTTGAGGCAAGGTCGGTGAAGCGGTGGGTATGAGGGCGCACGCCACCGTCAGTGCGCACGGCGCACTGTCAGTGTCATGTGGCTAACTGCGGTAGGTGAGCCGACGCCGTCGGCGGCGTCAGCAGTGGGTGAGAATCATCATCGCGGTCGGTCTCCAGATCTGTCGGGTGTCGGTCTGAGGGCACAAAAAAGGCGACCCCTGGGGGTCGCCCTCATGCGCGAGTCGAATGTGCTTGACACCAGGTCAGCGCATACGCCTCACGTCGAGGGCAGGGTTCTCCCCATTCCGAGCGCGCAGGACGCGCGTCGTCAGGGGGAACGCACCGGCGAGCCCATCGGCTCCCATCCCGCAGGGGATCACCGCCGCGGACGCGGAGGGGCCGAAGGGCTTGCGGGTGATGTGGACGAGGGCTGCCATGAGAGGTGACTCCTACTGAGCTGCTGCGCAGGGTAACCCATCCTTGGGACGGATGCAAGGTAATTGACACTCTTTCGTCACGACGCCGCCCGGACCCGCCGCGACACCAATCCGACCACTAGCCTCACCGCCGTGCTGCACCTGCATCGCGCCGCCCGCGCCGACGTCCTCGCCGGCGCGCTCGCCGACACTCTCGGCCGGCCGCCCGAGGATCCGTTCACGCCCGATCTCGTCGCCGTGCCCACCCGCGGGATGGAGCGCTGGCTCACCCAAACCCTGTCGGCCTCGCTCGGGGCCGGCGCCGGCCGCCGCGACGGCGTGTGCGCCCACGTGCAGTTCCCCACCCCCACCGGCTGCTCGCCGACGCCGTGGCCGCCGCCTCCGGCGTCGACCCCGACCGCGATCCGTGGCTACCCGAGCGCCTCACCTGGCCGCTGCTCGAGGTCGTCGACGCCTGCCTGCCGGAGCCGTGGCTCGCCGCACTCGCCGGCTACCTGGGTAGCGGCGAGGACCCGCCCGACCCCGTGCGGCGCGCGCGGCGCCTGTCGATCGTCCGTCACCTCGCAGGCCTCTACGACCGCTACGCGCTGCACCGTCCGGCGATGCTCACCGCGTGGGCCGAGGGCCGCGACGCCGACGCCGCGGGCGGTCCGCTGCCGGTGGGCGCCGCCTGGCAGGCCGAGCTGTGGCGGCGGCTGCGCGCCCGTCTCGCCCTCCCCGGCCCGGCCGAACGGCGGGACCGCGCGTGTGCGCGTGTGCGCGAGGACCCGGGCTGCCTTGAGCTGCCACAGCGGGTGTCGCTGTTCGGGCTCACCCGCCTGCCCGCCGGGCACCTCGAGGTGCTCCGCGCCCTCGCTGCCGGTCGCGAGGTCCACCTGTTCGTGCTGCACCCCTCCGCCGTGCTATGGCAGCGGATCGCCGCCGAGGGCGTGGACGCGATCCCGGTCGGTCTGCGGCGAGTGGCTGACGGCGGCGCCGACCGGGTGTGCAACCGCCTGCTCGCCTCCTGGGGGCGCGACGCGCGGGAGATGCAGCTCGTGCTTGCGGCACGCGCGCAGGCCGGCGGCGGCGACGCCGAGCACGCGCTCCCGGAGCCGACCGGCCCGGCCACCCTGCTCGGGCGCCTGCAGGC
>CAXTTD010000553.1:0-976 GCA_964246945.1 uncultured Solirubrobacteraceae bacterium
GGCACCTACCGCGGCGGGCTGGACGGCGTCGACGACGGGCGCGCCGGGCAGCCCGGAGCGCACCACCTGGCGGGCATCGTCACCGTCGTGGGTGGCGCGGTCAGCGGGGGACACGTGATCCGCGACCGCCTCGGCCTCGCCCGGTCGCTGGGAGCCCGCTGATGCGCGGACGGGACGCCCGGGTGGACGAGCTGATCAGCGAGCGCCGCGGTGCGGTGCTCGTCATGACCCTCAACCGTCCGGCGACGCGCAACGCCGTCAACGCGGCGCTCGCCCAGGCGATCGCCGTGGCCCTGAAGACGCTCGACGCCGACGACGCGCTGCGCGCCGGCATCCTCACCGGCGCGGGAGGACCGTTCAGCTCGGGGATGGACCTCGCCGCCTTCCTCGCCGGCGAGCCGCGGGTGGTCGAGGGACGGGGGTTCGCGGGCATCACCGAGGCGCCTCCGGTGAAGCCGCTCATCGCCGCGGTCGAGGGGGCGGCACTCGCCGGCGGCTGCGAGATCGTGCTCACCTGCGATCTGATCGTCGCCGCCCGCGACGCGCGCTTCGGCCTGCCCGAGGCCAAGCGGGGCCTGATCGCCGGGTCTGGGGGCCTCTTGCGCCTGCCCCATCGGCTGCCACCGCAGATCGCCCTCGAGTACGCGCTCACCGGTGAGCCGCTCCCGGCGCTCGAAGCCCACCGGCTCGGGCTGGTGAACCGGCTCACCGAGCCCGGCGGCGCGCTCGACGCCGCGATCGAGCTCGCGGAGGCGATCGCGGCCAATGCGCCCCTGTCGGTGAGGTACACCAAGGAGCTCGTCGCCGCCGCGTCCGGCTGGCCACCCCCTGAGGCGTGGCGCCGCCAGGATGCCCGGCTCGAGGAGATCCTCGTCTCGCAGGACGCCCGAGAGGGCGCGCGGGCGTTCCTCGAGAAGCGCCCGCCGCGGTGGCGCGGGCGGTGCAGGGGCTACACCGTCTCCAGCCCGCACATCGG
>CAXTTD010000553.1:986-2258 GCA_964246945.1 uncultured Solirubrobacteraceae bacterium
TGATGACCTTGCCCGACGGGTTGCGTGGCAGCTCGTCGACGAGATGGACCTGAGTCGGGCACTTGTAGTGCGCGAGGCGCTCGCGAGCGAACCCGATCAGCTCCGCGGCGTCGGGCTCGGTTCCGGGGCAGGCACACACGATCGCCGCCACCGTCTCGCCCCAGCGCTCATGGGGCAGCCCGATGACCGCCACGTCGGCGACGTCGGGGTGGGCGGCGAGCACGTTCTCGACCTCCGCGGGGTAGACGTTCTCGCCGCCGGAGATGATCATGTCCTTCAGCCGGTCGGTGAGGTAGATGTACCCGTCCGCGTCGCACACCGCGCCGTCGCCGGTGCGCAGCCAGCCGCCCGGCACGAGCGTCGCCGCGGTCGCCGCGGGCTTGCCCAGGTAGCCCGCCATGTTCATCGGCGAGCGCACCCAGATCTCGCCGACCTGGCCGGGTGGGGCCGCCTCGCCGGTCTCCATGTCGGTGACGCGCACGGTGTGCCACGGCAGCTCCCGGCCAACCGAGCGCAGTCGCGCCGCCTCAGGCCCCTCGGCCACGTGCTCCTCCGGGGCCAGGCGGGTCACGGTCGCCGAGGTTTCGGTCATGCCGTAGCAGCCGATGAAACCGCACCCGAGCGCGCCCATCGCGTCACGGAGCAGCGTCTCGGTCATCGGCGCCGCGCCGTAGGCGATGTACCGGAGGCTCGCGATGTCGCGGGGTCGCGCGCGCAGCGCTCCGACCAGGCGCTGGATGACCGCGGGCACGAAGAACGCGTGGGTCACGCGCTCGCGCGCGATCGTGTCGAGGATCGTCTCGGGGTCGGCGTCGCGCATGACGACCGTGCGCCCGCCGAGCGTGGTCGTGGTGAGACCGGTCGCCGCGCCGCCGATGTGGAACAGCGGCGCCACCACCAGGTGCACCGACTCGGAGGTCATTCGGAACAGCTCCCGAGCCATCAACGGAATGTAGGAGAGGTTCTCGTTGGTGAGCATCACCCCCTTGGGCAGACCGGTCGTCCCCGAGCTGTAGAGGACGAGGGCGACGCCGTCGGAGGGTGGAGCGACGACGGTCTCGGTGGCGGGCACCGCAGAGAGCCATGACTCATAGGCGTCCCCGCCGAGGACGACGTGCATCCCCGCTGGCCAGTCGGCCTCGTCGCCGATTAGGTCGGCGAGACCGGCCTCGCAGACATCACGGCGGGCGCGGCGTCGCCAAGGATCGCGACGATCTCCGGTGCCGACAGCCGCCAATTGAGGGCGACGAGCGCCGCGCCGGTCTTGCTCAC
>CAXTTD010000554.1:0-2257 GCA_964246945.1 uncultured Solirubrobacteraceae bacterium
GTTGAAAGCCGCGAAGGTCGCGGTCTTCCCGTCTGAGCGTGAGGGCTTCGGCATCGCGGTGCTCGAGGCAATCGCCTGCGCGCTGCCGGTCGTGGTCACCTCGGCTCCGGACAACCTGGCCCAGTTCCTGGTGTCTCGGTCGACCGAGAGCGTCGTCTGCGCGGCGTCGCCGGGCGCCGTGGCTGACGCTGTGGAGTCGATCCTGCAGCGACCGCAGCGTCCCGCCGGGCCGACGGCCGACTGGATCCGAGAGTACGACTGGGACGTCGTGTGCGACACCGTCGCGGGGGCTCTCACGTGAGGATCCTGCTCATCGCGCCCTATCCGCCCGCCCACGACGGGATCGGAAACTACAGCCAGCTGCTCAGCGACGAGCTGCAACGGCAGGGACACGTGGTGGGCGTCCTGTGGTCCCGCAGCTCCAGCGAGCCGAGGTCTGAGATCGTCGGCGTGATGCCCGACTCCGGGGCGTCGATCGGCCCGGCGCTCGCGGCGATCGACGACTTCGCGCCGGACGTCGTGCACGTCCAGTTTGCGTTCTCGACCTACGGCGCGCGGGTGCGCAACCTCATCCGCATACTGCAGCGGCTGCGGGAAGCCGGCCGCCCGATCGTCGTCACCCTCCACGAGATCACCCGCGACCTCGACAGCCTCGGCCCGTTCGGCGTTCCCGCGTACCGACGCATCGCGTCTCGAGCCGACCGCGTCATCATCCACACCGAGACCGCGCGGGAGCTCTACGGCGAGGCGATCGGTGCCCGCCCCCCGTGCGAGCTCGTGGCACATCCGCGCGCCGAACTGCCCGGGAAGGCGGTGAGCAATGGGCAGCTGCGGGAGCGCCACGGCCTCGGCGAGGCTCGTGTGGTGCTCTCGTTCGGGTTCATCCACGTCGACAAGGGCATCTCGGATCTGCTGCTCGCCGCCGGTCGGCTGAACCTCCGCGGCGGACTCGAGGGCGTCCGGATCGTGATCGCGGGAGAGGTGAGGCGTCGCTTCGGCATCCTGCGCCCGTTCGAGCTCCGCGACCAGTTCTACCTGTGGCGCCTGCGGCGGATCATCGCTCAGGAGAGCCTCTCCGAGCACGTCGTGTTCACGGGGTACGTCCCCAGCGGAGAAGTGCGCAGCTGGTTCGACCTCGCCTCGGTCGCGGTGCTGCCCTACCGTCGCACCGAGCAGAGCGGCGCCGGCAGCCTGGCCCGGAGCGCCGGGACGCCGCTGCTCACCACGAACGTCGGGGAGCTGGCCCATCTCGGCACCTTTCCGCCGGTGCCGCCGAATGACCCGGTCTCTCTCGCCGATGCGCTGGAGCGGGCGCTCCCCGCCGAGCCGGGCGACGCCGCCGCAGAGCGCCCGGATACCGACCTCGCGGAGATTGTCGCCCGGACGACCGCGATCTACGCGAAGGTGATCACCTCTACTCCGCTCCCGGCATGACGGTCGAGACGGACACCCCGCCGATCGCCATTGGTCGACGCGCGGCGCCCGTGTGGCGGGGGATTGTTGACCGTTCTTACCCGCTCCTCGGGCTCATCCTCATCGCCGCCCTGCTGCCGCTGCGCGCCAACTGGGGTGCGGATCTCGTGCTCATCGGGCTCGCCTTCACCGTTCCGGGCGTGCTGCTGCTGCGGGCGCTGCGGATCCCGGCGGGCACGGTGAGGGGCTTCCCCGTCTACGTGGTCGCCGCGTCGCTGTTCGTGATGCTCGCGGCCGGCCTCGCCTGCGATCTGATCGCCCCGCACCTGGGGGTGCCGCGGCCGCTGCACGGTCCCGCGACCGCTGAGGCGACGCTCGCGCTCAGCCTCCTGCTGTGGCTCGCAGGACTCGTGTCGCCGGCGTCCGCGCGTCTGCCGTGGGTTGACTGCGCCCGTGAGCCGCTGCTGCTGGCGCCGCTGCTGCTTCCCGCCCTGTCGGCGCTCGGCGCGCTGCTGGTCTCCAACGGGCACACCGCGACCGTCGCCCGGATCTCGATCTTCGTCGATCTCGCGGTGTTCGCGGGCTGCCTGCTCGGCGCGGGACGGCTCAGCCGCCGGCAGTTGATCGTCACCCTGTTCTGCTGTGCCCTAGCCACGGAGTGGTCCTGGTCGCTGCGGGGGCAGGACATCATCGGCTTCGATATCTCGACCGAGTACTTCATCGCCCACCAGACCCAGAACGCGGGTATCTGGCACACCCTGCACCGCAACGACGCGTACGGGGCCATGCTCAGCGTCGGGATCCTCCCCAGCCTGCTCACCTCGCTCACGGGCGTCTCCGTCCT
>CAXTTD010000555.1:0-2255 GCA_964246945.1 uncultured Solirubrobacteraceae bacterium
CTCGGCGCGGCGCCCGAGGTAGCGCACGCGCACCGCCTCGAGGGTCGCGGTGTCGCTCGCGGCGGCGATCGCGGCGCCCGCCTCCGAGGCGATCTGCTCGATGCGATCGGGGGCGCTCATGACGTGCGCGCCATCCTACGAGAGACCTCGTACAGCCCCACGCTGGCCGCCATCGCGGCGTTGAGCGAGTGGGTGAGGATCGGGATCCGGGCGACGTGGTCTGCGCCCGCGAGCACCTCGGCGGGCAGCCCGTCGCGCTCGGCGCCGACGAGCAGGGTGATCTCGCCCGCGGGCAGCGCCAGTCCGTCGAGCGGCTCACCCTGGTCGGCGTCGAGGGCGATCGTCGTCCCCGGCAACGGCAACGGCGCGCGCTCGGGACCGGCGGGGATCCGGGCGAGCGCCACCTCGAACACCGCGCCCATGCTCGCCCGCACCGCCTTGGGGCCGAACGGGTCCGCGCAGCCCGGTCCGAGCGCGACGCACGCGGCGCCGAACGCGGCGGCGCCGCGCAGGATGGTGCCGACGTTGCCCGGATCGCTGACGCCCCACAGGGCGACGCACAGCGGCCCCGTCGGCTGCGGAGCCCAACGGGTCCCGTATACGGCGAGTGCCCGCGTCCCCGAGCCGAGCTCGGAGACCTCGGCGAGCAGCTCCGGCGCCACCTCGGTGCCCGACAGGCCGCTGCCCGCCGCGCAGTAGCGCTCGAGCGCCGGCCATCCGGCCGCGTCGGCGGCGGCGAGTAGATCCTCGCCCTCGGCGACGAACCGTCCGGCGAGCTCCCGCGCCCGGCGGCGGGCGCTCAGCTTGCGCAGTTCCCTGAGATGGCTGTTGTGGGGGGAGGAGATGGTCACGGTCACGGGCAGAAAAAAAGGCGCCGTCCCTTGAGGGGAGCGGCGCCCGGTGGCGGTGCTGGTGCGGCGGAGAAGCTCAGCCGGCAGCCAGCGCCTCCCGGGCGCGCTCGGCAAAGCGTCGGAAGGTGTCGGCGTCGCGGACGGCGATGTCGGCGAGGATCTTGCGGTCGAGCTCGACCTCGGCCAGCGCCAGGCCGTGGATGAACTGGGAGTAGGACATTCCGTTCTCGCGGGCGGCAGCGTTGATGCGCGTGATCCACAGCTTGCGGAAGTCGCGCTTGCGGTTGCGCCGGTCGCGGTAGCGGTACTGGTCGGCCTTGAGCACCGCCTCCTTGGCGGTCTTGTAATGCCGGCTCGCGTCGCCCCGGTAGCCCTTGGCGAGCTTGAGCGTCGCGCGGCGCTTCTTGCGCGCGTGGACGGAGCGCTTGACCCGGGTCATCGCGTCTTGGCTCCCAGCAGCCGCTTGACCTGCTTCTCGTTGTCCTTCTTCAGGATCGTCGGCTGGCCGAGATGACGCTTGCGCTTCGCTGACTTGTGCTCGAGCTGATGGCTCGTGAACGCGTGACGCGCGCGCACCTTGTTCTTGGCCGTGAGCTTGAAGCGCTTCTTGGCGCCCGAGTGGGTCTTCATCTTCGGCATTGCGACGGCACAGTAAAGCAGACGGCCCCGGGCCGATTCCCGCCCCGGCCCTGGTCACACGCCCCCATATCGGCCAAGCTGTAGACCATGATCGAAGCTGACTCGCTCACCAAGCGCTACGGCGCGCGTGCGGCGGTGCAGGACGTCTCGTTTTCCTGCGCCTCCGGCACGGTGACCGGCTTTCTGGGACCCAATGGGGCCGGGAAGTCGACGACGCTGAAGATGCTGTGCGGGCTCGCCCACCCCAGCGCGGGCAGCTCGACGGTGCTCGGCGTCCCCTACGCGCGGCTGCCCAACCCCGGCCGCCACGTCGGCGTGCTCATCGACGCCTCCGCCGCGCACAGCGGCCGTCGCGGCCGCGAGACGCTCGCCAACTCGGCGCAGCTGCTCGGCATCCCATCCTCCCGCGTCGACGAGCTGCTCGGGCTGGTCGACCTCGACGCCGGCGCAGCGCGCAAGCGCGTCGGGCAGTACTCGCTCGGTATGCGCCAGCGCCTGGGCATCGCCCACGCGCTGCTGGGGGACCCCGAGGTGCTCATCCTCGACGAGCCCGCCAACGGCCTCGACCCCGAGGGGATGCGCTGGATGCGCGGCCTGCTCGAGGAGTTCGCCCGGCGCGGCGGCACCGTGCTGCTCTCCTCCCATCTGCTGCACGAGGTCGAGATGACCGCCGACCACATCATCATCATCGCCGGCGGGCGGATCGCCGCTCAGGGCAGCCGCGAGGAGCTCGCCGGTGACGGCGGAGGCAGCACGCGCGTGCGC
>CAXTTD010000556.1:0-2244 GCA_964246945.1 uncultured Solirubrobacteraceae bacterium
CTCGCGGTCGGGTCCGATCCCGGCCACCGAGAGCCGTCCCGGCGCCCACAGCTCCTCCGCGAGCTCCGCGAGGTCGCTGAGCGTCACCGCATCGATCCGCGCGGTGAGCTCGTCGAGCGATATCAGCGGCTCCTCGGCGAGGATCTCCGAGCCGAGGCGGTTCATCCGGGCGCCGGTCGACTCGAGCGCGAGCACCACCCGACCCTTGAGGTTCTCCTTCGCCCGGGTGAGCTCCTCGGGGCTCGCCGGCGTCTCGCGCAGCCGCGTGAGCTCGCGGCCGACGACCTCCATCGCCGGCGCGAGGTTGTCCGACCGGGTGCCGACATAGAGCCCCACCTGGCCGGTGTCGGCGTAGCCGCTGGTGAAGGAGTACACCGAATAGGCGAGGCCGCGCTCCTCGCGCACCTCTTGAAACAGACGGCTCGAGGAGGTGCCACCGAAGATCGTGTCGAGCACCTTCAACGCGAAGCGGCGGTCGTCGTGGCGAGACAGGCCGAGCGCCCCCAGACACACGTGGTACTGCTCGGTGTCCTTGCGCTCGAAGTGGCTCCCGGGGGCGACCGGCGACTCGGCGCCCATCGCCGGGACGGGGCCCCCAATGGAGCTGCCCGCCGCGGGCACCCGCGAGCGCGCAAGCGCCACCAGCGCCTCGTGCTCGACCGCCCCGGCGGCGGCGATCACCACGTTGCCCGGCCGGTAGCGCTCGCGGTGGAAGTCCCCGATCGCCGCGGCCGGCGTCTCGGAGATCACCTCGGCGCGACCGATGATCGCGCGACCGAGCGGACCGGGACCGAACGTCGCCTCGCCGATCAGGTCGAACACCTTCTCGGAGGGATCGTCCTCGTACATCGCGATCTCCTCCAGGATCACCTCGCGCTCGGAGTCGATCTCGCTGAGCGTGGGGCGGAACACCATGTCGGCCATCACGTCGAAGGCGTCGGCGAGGTGCTCGTCGATCACCCGTGCGTAGACCGAGGTGGTCTCCTTGCCGGTACCGGCGTTCAGCTCCGCGCCCATGGTGTCGAAGATCTGGTCGATCTCGAGCGACGCGTAGCGTTCGGTGCCCTTGAACAGGAGATGTTCGAGCAGGTGGGAGAGCCCCGCCTGCCCTCCGGACTCATAGCGGGATCCGGTGCCGATCCACAGGCCGAGCGACACGGACCGGACGGAGGGCATGGCCTCCGTCACGATCCGCACGCCCGACTCGAGGGTCGTCAGGCGGTGGTTGTTGTCCACGATCGCGCCTGTGACCGAGCCGCGAGACGCGCCCTACGCGCGATCGGGGTCGCGGTCGCGCACCCGCTCGCCGCGGTCTCCGCCGCCGTTGCGTTCGCCACCGCGTCCGCCGCGGTCACGCCCACCACGACCCCCGCGATCTCCGCGGTCTCCGCGATCGCCGCCGCCCCCACCGCGCGGGCGGCTCGCCTCGGCGGCCGCCACCGCGCGCAGCTCGTCGGCGTTCTTGCCCTGGATCTCGGGATCCTCGGCGAGACGCAGGCCGATGCGGCCACGCTCGCGGTCGACCTCGACGACCTTCACGGCCACCTCGTCGCCCTTGTTGAGAACCTCCTCGACGGTCGCGATGCGGCGGCCGGGAGCGATGTTCGAGATATGCAGCAGCCCGTCAGTGCCCTTGGCGAGCTCGACGAAGGCGCCGAACGTGGTCGTCTTGACGACCTTGCCGGTGAACTCGTCGCCGACCTCGACCTCCTTGGTCATCGAGCTGATGCGGGCCACCAGCGCGTCGCCGAGCTCCCGGTTGGACGCGTAGACGAGCACCTGGCCCTCGTCGTTGACGTCGATCTGGGACTCGAACTCCTCCTGCAGCGCGCGGATCGTCTCCCCGCCCTTGCCGATCAGCAGCCCGATCTTCTCGGGGTCGATCTTCACCGAGGAGATGCCCGGCGCGTACTTGGACAGCTCGCTCCGCGGCGCCTCGATGACCTGGTTCATCTCGCCGAGGATGAAGTCGCGGGCGACCTTCGCCTGGGCGAGGGCGTCGCGCATGATCTCGAACGTGACGCCCGTGATCTTGATGTCCATCTGCAGGGCGGTGATCCCGTCCTTGGTGCCGGCGACCTTGAAGTCCATGTCGCCGAGGTGATCCTCGACGCCGGCGATGTCGGTGAGGATGACGTACGCGTCACCCTCCTTGATCAGGCCCATCGCGATGCCCGCCACCGGCGCCTTGATCGGCACCCCGGCGTCCATCAGCGACAGCGTCGAGCCGCACACCGAGGCCAT
>CAXTTD010000557.1:0-1707 GCA_964246945.1 uncultured Solirubrobacteraceae bacterium
GCGCGACTGCGATCCGACCGCGCTGCCGACGCCAAGATCCTACTGTGCCAGAACACAACCTCGCGGGGGAGACCGCCTCGATGCGCGAGAAGGGCCGTGGGTTCGGCCTCGACGCCGAACTCGTGCGCTTCCTCAACCGCCAGTGGATGTCCGACCCCGCGCGCTGGGCCGACCCGGCGGTGAGTCCGCTGCGCGCCCCGGACCTCACCGGCCTGCTGGCGGCGCTCGTGCTCACCGCCGAGCACGATCCGCCGCGAGGGCGAGGCCTACGCCCACCGCCTCGCGCGAGCCGGCGTGACCGTGACGAGCCGATGAGAGCCGGGCCTCGTCCACGGCTACGTGATGCTCGCCGCCGGGTCCCCGGGGTGCGCGGCGGCGCTGGCGCGGGTGGTCCCCGACGTGCGGAGGCTGCTCGGCGGCGGCTGAGATCCGGTGCGGCGCGGTCAGCCGCGGTCGCGGACGACCACCACGCCCGCGAGCCGCTCGGCGAGCGTCTGGTGGCGCGGCGAGAGCAGCGCGGTGAGTGGGGGCAGGGCGAGCAGGGCCACCGGTTGGACCATCGCGGTGAGGCAGTCTCGTCCGTACGCACGGCCGAGCTCCGCCATCGTCCGCTCGCGTGCCTCGGGGTCATCGGCGAAGCGCTCGCGTAGCTCCTGCCGGCGACGCTCGAGCTCGGCGTAGCGCGCCTGCCCGCGCTCGCGGTGAGGGCCGTTCACCCAACGGATTGCCTGTCCGGCCGCGGTGCTGAGCCCGGCGCGGATGACCGCGTTGCGCAGCGGCTCGGGCCCGCCGGCGCGGGAGTCGACCCGGCGGATCCCGACGGCGCGCTCGCCCGGGCTGCGGGTACGGCTCAGCAGCACCGACCCGACCGGCGTCGCGACGGCGACCGCTCGGGTCGTCCGCGGGCGCGCGAGCCACTCGGCGTTCCGTCTCATTCGCTGCTCCGAGTCGCCCTCGTCCGAGCTCCGCCACTCGACAAGCGCCGCGGCCGCCCCGCCAAGCACGGCGGGGAGCGCCACGTCGATCGCACCCGCGAGCATCCGTCGACGCAGCGAGGCGGGTTCGAGTCTCATGCTCGGAACTGTCTCACCGTTCGGTCCGGGTGCGGCGGGCGAGAGCGGCGGCGATGCGGGCGATCACCGCGAACGGCTCGCGCTCCATCTGGCGCCAGGTGACTCGCTGGACCTCGATGTGATGTTCACGCAGCCGGGCGTCACGGACGTGATCGCGCTCGATCGTGGCTCGGGTCGAGTGATAGCGATAGCCGTCGATCTCAACGACGAGTTCCGCCTCGGGCCAGTAGACGTCGACCTCGAACCCGTGAAGCCGCGCGTTCACCTGCGGGCGCGGCAGCCCCGCCAGGGCGATGAGCGCGAGCAGCCGCTGCTCGGCGACCGAGCGGGTGACCCCGCGTCCCGCGACCTCGCCGATGAGCTCGCGCAGTCGCCGCGCGCCCGGATGGGTCGGCAGCGCGGCCAGCAGGAGTTCGGTGTCCCGGGGGCGGAGGACCTGCTCGACGATCGCCTGGTCGAGCACCCGTTCCAAATGCGACTCGTGGAGCTCGGCGGCGAGATCGAGCATCGTCTGCGCCGGAGAGGTCACCGGCAGGCCGCTCCGGACCCGCGACTGCGCCGCAGCGTGGAAGCGACTGCGGTGGGCACGGATGCCCCGGCGGCGGATCTGCTCGGCGGGTCCGACGAGCAGATC
>CAXTTD010000557.1:1717-2237 GCA_964246945.1 uncultured Solirubrobacteraceae bacterium
GGCCGCGGCGGGGGGGGGGCCGGCCCCCCGGGGCGGGGGGGGGGCGCGGGGGCCCCCCCCCCCCCCCCCACGGCGTTGGGGTCGACCGCGATCGATCTGAGCCCCCAGAGCGCCGCAGCGGAGCGATGGGAAAGCAGGGCGCCTGCGGGTGCGGCGAGGAGCGCGGCCGTCTCGGTCCCGAGCGGCACCTCGCCGGGATGTCCGACCGCGTACACCCCCGCATGCAGCGGGAACAGTCGGTCGTGACGCACGAGCCAGGCGATCTGTCCGCCGCTCAGCCCCGCGTCGAGCAGTTGACGGCGGGCGATGCGACCGCGCTGGCGCGCCGCGATCGCGGCGATCCGGGCGTCGCGGCTGCCCGAGACCCGCAATCCCGCACGCAGACCGAGCACCGCGACGACGCCGGAGGAATTCGACGCGGGGACCGACCGCGATCGCACACGCACCGGCTCGTCGACAAGGGGTTGTGCGAAATGGCGGCTCCCGGCGAGGGCGACCGGGGCGTCCGGGGCGTCCGGGG
>CAXTTD010000558.1:0-2213 GCA_964246945.1 uncultured Solirubrobacteraceae bacterium
GGGGAGCGGCTGCACCGGTTCACCGAGGACGGCTTCCCCGAGGTCGACCTCGTCTCCCGCGAGGCGGTGACCCGCACCGGAACCAGGTGGCTGCGCGTCGAGCAGCCGCACAAGCCCCACGCCGACGCGGGCTGGGTCCCGGCGCGGTTCATGAGCCCGCTCACGGTCGTGCACACCCGATTCGTCGTCGATCGGGTGGCCCGGCGTGCGGTCCTGTACCGCGACGGCCGCGCGATCTGGCGCGCCCCGGTCGGGGTCGGCAAGCCGAGCACCCCGACCCCGCCCGGCCGCTACTGGATCCGCGAGAAGTTAACCGTGCCGGGCGATGGCCTGTACGGGACGCGGGCGTTCGGGACCAGCGACTACTCGCCGTATGAGACCGACTGGCCGGAGGGCGGGATCGTCGGCGTCCACGGCACCGACGAGCCGTGGTTGGTTCCCGGCGACCCCTCCCACGGCTGCGTCCGCGTCCGCAATCCCGCCGTCGACGAGCTGTACCGGCTGATGCCGATCGGCACGCCGGTGATTATCCGCTGAGCACCGCCGGCGAGGGGTCGCCTGCTACATTCGCACCCCGTATGCCGACCACCTCACAGCTGATCCGCAAGGGCCGCACGGCGCCCAAGAAGAAGCTCGCCACGCCGGGTCTGAAGTCCGGTAAGGGCCGCAAGAAGAAGGTCGCCGCGCCCCAGCGCCGGGGCGTGTGCACGCGCGTGTACACGACGACCCCCAAGAAGCCGAACTCAGCGCTGCGCAAGGTCGCCCGCGTGCGGCTCACCAACGGCATGGAGGTCGGCGCCTACATTCCCGGTGAGGGTCACAACCTGCAGGAGCACTCGGTGGTGCTCGTCCGCGGCGGTCGCGTCAAGGACCTGCCGGGCTTCCGCTACAAGGTGATCCGCGGCACGCTCGACGCCGCCGGCGTCGGCGACCGCAAGAAGGCCCGCTCCCAGTACGGCGTGAAGGCCAAGTAGTGCCCCGTCGCGCCCCCGCCCAGATCCGGAAGATCGATCCGGACTCGGTCCATCGCAACCGCCTCGTTCAGCAGGTCATCAACAAGGTGATGGAGGACGGCAAGAAGTCGACCGCCGAGAAGATCGTCTACGACGCGCTCGCCATCCTTGGTGAGCGCTCGGGCCAGAACGCCGTCGAGCAGCTCGAGGCGGGCATCAAGGCGCTCACCCCGACGCTCGAGGTGCGCTCCCGCCGCGTCGGCGGGGCGACCTACCAGGTCCCGGTCGAGGTTCAGGCCCGCCGGGCGCGCACGCTCGCCGTGCGCTGGCTCGTCCAGTTCGCCCGCGGCCGCCGCGAGCGCACGATGGCCCAGAAGCTCGCCGGCGAGCTGTCGGACGCGATCCAGCAGCAGGGCAACGCGTACAAGCGCAAGGACGACGTGTACCGGATGGCCGTCGCCAACCGCGCGTTCGCCCACTACCGCTGGTAGCTGATCTCTGAAGGGTCCGGCTGACGCCGGACCTCGGGTTGCCGGCGTGGCGGCTCGCCCCTCGCAGGTGACGAGGATCGCCTCGGCGGCCCTCGCCGAGCGTCCGCGAGGCAGAGAAACGCGAGGGCGCCCCACCGCACGGGACCGGGGGCTGCGGTGAGACAACCCTCGCGTGCCGAGAATCTAATCCCGCGTCTGTTGGCGGTGTGTTGCGCGCCGGTTGGCGGGCCGGGAAGCCGGATCCGCAGGTGCCCGGAGCAGGCCCGCGGCGGTGCCGCCGATCAGCAGCAGCGCCCCGCCGAGCGTCTCCAGATACAGGCCGATCCCCGCCCGTGACTGCGCGGCGTGGATGCCCGTCGCCGGCGAGCCGACGATCCCGGTCGCGTGGACGTCGGGCAGGTCGGCGAGGACGGCGATCCCGAGCGCCGCGAGGCCGAGCAGCGCGAGCGCGCCCGCGGCGAGCCGGGTGCGGGGCGCGAGGGCGGTGAGGAGCAGCCCGAGCAGCCCGATGGGGACTAGCGCCCAGCCGTGGTGGGGGCCGGCCTGCACGGTGCGTACGAGCAGCGGGTGGCGGGCGACGGTGGTGATCCGCTCAAGCGGCGTGAACTCGGTCGCGAGCAGCAGCCCCGCCCCCACCACAGCGAGCCCTCGAGCGACCAGGGAAACGCCGCGGTGGGTCGCCCGCGGGGGGCGGTTGGGGGGGCGTGGCCCCCCCACGGGGGGGGGGTATTGGGTCGCCGCCGGGGGGGGGGGGGGGGGGCGGCGGGGG
>CAXTTD010000559.1:0-2212 GCA_964246945.1 uncultured Solirubrobacteraceae bacterium
CGTCGCCGCCGGCGCCGACCCGCGGTTCGTCGGCGGCCACCCGCTCGCCGGCGCGGAGACCGCCGGGGTCGCCCACGCCCGCGCGGACCTGTTCGACGGCGCCACCTGGTTCCTCACCCCGCGCCGGGACGCCTCGGGTCTGCTCTACGAGCGCCTGTACCGGCTGCTGTCGGCGCTCGGCGCCCGCCCGGCGGCGATCGACGCCGACACCCACGACCGGGTGCTCGCCGCCGTCTCCCACCTGCCCCACGTGCTCGCCAACGTGCTCGTCGCCCAGGCGGCGGCGACCCTCAGCGCGGGCGGTGAGTTACTGCCGGCGACCGGGCCGAGCTTCCGCGACGCGACGCGCGTCGCCGGCGCGCCGAGCGCCATCTGGAGCGACATCTACCTCGCCAACCGCGACGCCCTGCTCGACGAGCTCGACGGCGCGATCGTTCGCCTGCAGGCGGTACGGGAGATCCTTACCGCCGGCGACGCGACGGCACTCACCGCGTGGAACGACGCAGCCGCCGCCGACCGCGGCTCGCTGCTCGGCGGTCAGGTGCCCGGTGGGGCGCTGTGCGAGCTGCGGGCCTCGGTGCCGAACTCCCCGGGCGTCGTGGCCACGATCGCCCTGGAGCTCGGTCGCGCCGGGGTGAACATCGCCGACATGCGCCTCTCGCCGGCGCCCGACATGCGCGACGGGGTGATCGCGCTGTGGTTCGCCGGCGAGGCCGACGCGCAGCGGGCCGCCGCCCTCGTCGACGGGCTCGGTTTCCCGGTGGCCCGCCCATGAGGTCCACCGCCGCCGCCCGCGTGCGGGTCGCTCCCGGACACCCGCCGGCCCGCTGGAGCGTCCGCGTTCCCGGCTCCAAGAGCCTCACCAACCGCGCGCTGCTGCTCGCCGGGCTCGCCACGGGACGCTCGCACCTCGCCCACCCGCTGCGCGCCGACGACACCGAGGCGATGGCCGGCGTGCTCGCGGCGCTCGGAGCCCCGGTGCGCTTGACGGGGGAGAGCGCCGTCGTCGACGGGCTGGGGGGCGCGCCGCACGGCGGGGCGACGCTCGACTGCCGGATGGCGGGCACCGTCGGGCGCTTCATCATCCCGGTGCTCGCCGCCGGCACCGGGCGGTTCGCCGTCGACGGCCATCCCCAACTGCGCCGGCGCCCGTTCGGCCCGGTGCTCGCCGCGCTGCGCGCCCAGGGGGCGGAGATCGACGGGGAGGGGCTCCCACTCACGATCGATGCCTCCGGCCTCGCCGGCGGGGAGATCGACGTCGACGCGAGCGTCTCCAGCCAGTTCCTCTCCGGCCTGCTGATGGCCGCCCCGCTCGCGCGGGCGTCGGCGACGCTGCGCTTCGGGGCGCTCGTGAGCGCGCCCTACCTCGAGCTCACGCTTGAGATGATGTCGGCGTTCGGCGTGCGCGTGGAGCGCTCGGAGGGCGCGTTCGCGGTCGCGCCCCAGGGCTACCGCGCGGTGGAGCTCGCGATCGAGCCCGACGTGTCCACGGCGTCGTACTTCCTCGCGAGCGCCGCGCTCACCGGCACCACCGTGACCCTGCCCGGCCTCGACCTCGACGCGACCCGCCAGGGCGACATCGAGCTCGTCAGGCACCTGGAGGCGATGGGGTGCGAGGTCGTCGGCCGCGCGCCGCTCACCCTGCGCGGACCCGCGCGGCTGCGGGGCGTGCACGTGAGCATGGGCGACAGCTCCGACGTGTTCATGACGCTCGCCGCCATCGCCCCGTTCGCGGAGGGCCCGACCACGATCGAGGGCGTCGGCCACGCCCGGGTGAAGGAGTCCGACCGGGTCGGCGCCACCGCGGAGAACCTGCGCCGGCTGGGGATCGTTGTCAAGGAGGGCCGGGACTGGCTGCGGATCGAGCCCGGTGAGCCGCGCGGCGCGGTGCTGCCGACGTTCGAGGACCACCGGATCGCGATGGCGTTCTCGCTGGCCGGGACGCGGGTGCCGGTCGAGCTCGAGGACCCCGGGGTGGTGGCCAAGACCTGCCCCGAGTTCTTCTCGCTGTGGCGGAGCACCGGGGCGCAGGTGGGGGAGCCTGCGTGACCGTCGTGGCCATCGACGGGCCCGCCGGCGCGGGCAAGTCGTCGGTGGCGCGAGCGCTCGCCGCGCGCCTCGGGTTCACCTATCTCGACTCCGGCGCCATGTACCGGGTGGTCGCGCTCGCCCGCGGGCGGCGCGGCGGCACGCCCGCCGAGCTCGCGTTGAC
>CAXTTD010000560.1:0-2211 GCA_964246945.1 uncultured Solirubrobacteraceae bacterium
GCGGTGCGGGCTCCGACGCCGCGCCGGGCGCCGCAGCCCGCACCGCCGCTGCGCGTCCGGGCAGTCGCCACCCTGCGCACGTTGCCTGACCACTCGTTGCTCGATCGCGTCGTCCGCGGCCGCTGGTGGATCCCGCTCCTCGGCGTCCTGCTGGCCGGAATCGTCGCCATGCAGGTCGAGGTGCTCAAGTTGAACGCCTCGATCGGCCACTCAGTGGTGCGCGCGAGCGCGATCCAGTCCGAGAACCAGCTGCTGCGCTCGACCGTGTCGCGGCTCTCCGACGACCAGCGGATCGAAACCGAGGCCGCCCGCCTCGGCATGAGCATGCCGGCCGCCACCCAGCCGCTGTTCGTCCCCGGTGCCGCGAGCGGGAACCTCCGGCGAGCGCTTGAGAATATCCACGCCCCGGACCCGATGACGTTCGCCGCCGAGACGAGTCAGACGGCCTCCCGGCGCGCCGCAGCGGTCATCTCCACCTCCGGTCAGTAGGGCCCCGAGATGCGTCGGATTGATCGCCGAACCGGGTGGCTGTTCCTCGGTTTCGTGGCCCTGCTCGCGATTGCCCTCACCCGGGCGCTGTGGCTCGGGACCGTCCAGTCGGGGCCGCTGAAGGCGGCGGCGTACGACGCTCAGGTGCACAACGAGGTGGTGCCGGCCGACCGCGGCGAGATCACCGACTCGAGCGGAGTCCCGCTCGCGCTCTCGGAGCCGGTCGACGACGTGATCGCCGATCCCTACGTGATCGCCCGCGACCACGACGCGGCGGCGATGGCGCGCAAGATCGCCCCGCTCCTGCGCCTGCCCGTCGCCCGCGTGCAGGCGACGCTCACCGTCACCGGCCGCGGCGGCTACGCACCGCTCGCCACCCAGGTCGCTCCGTCGGTCGCCGCGAAGGTCCTCGCCCTCCAGATCGGCGGCTCCCCGATCAACGGCGTCTACACCGAGCCCGACACCAAGCGCGTGTATCCGCGGGCGTGGGACCTCTCGCAGGTCCTCGGCTTCGTCAACCACACCGGCAACGGGGCCGCCGGGCTTGAGTCGTACTTCAACACGCCGCTGTCGGGGCACAACGGGCTGCGCAAGGTGATCGACAACCCGAGCACCGGCGACCCGATCTCGATTCAGACCGTCCACAAGGTCACCCAGGGCAAGTCGCTGCGGCTCACCATCTCCGCGCCGCTGCAGAACGAGGTCGATCAGGTGCTCGCCGGCGTCGGCAAGGAGTACTCGCCGAAGTTCGCCACCGCGATCGTGATGCGTCCGAGCGACGGCGCGCTCCTCGCCGTCGGCAACTGGCCGCGCGTGAACGCGAACCACCCCTACGCCGACGGGACGACCGCCCAGATCGACAACGCGATCCAGGACCACGCGGTGTCGTTCACCTACGAGCCGGGCTCGACGTTCAAGGCGGTCACGGTCGCCGGCGCGCTACAGGACGGGCTCATCACCCCCTCAACGCATTTCGATGTTCCGCCGGTGCTGCAGACGCCCTACGGAACAGTCATCCACGACGCCGAGACGCACGGCTACGAGAACTACACGACCGCTGACATCCTCAAGGTGTCGAGCAACATCGGCGCCGACCTCATCGGCCAGAAGCTCGGGCCCTACCGGTTCAACCACTGGGTGCACCGCTTCGGCCTCGGCGCTCCGACCGGCGTTGACCTGCCCGGCGAGGATGCCGGGTCTGTCCTCTCACCCTCCGAGTACTCGGGCACCTCGATGTACAACCTGCCGTTCGGGCAGGGCGAGTCGGTGACCCCGATGCAGATGGCCGACGTCTACTCGGCGATCGCCAACGGTGGGATCCTGCGCTCCCCGCACATCGTCCAGTCGATCGGCGGCAAGCCGGTCGCGACCCCACGCGGCCATCGGATCATCTCGGCCTCGACCGCGTCCGAGCTGCGCAACATGCTGCGGGGCGTGCTCGCCGACGGCGGTACCGCCTCGGGTGCCGCCATCCCCGGCTACGACCTCGCGGGCAAGACGGGCACCGCTGAGGTCGCCGTCGACGGGCACTACTCGAACAGCGAGTTCGTCGCCTCGTTCATCGGGATGGTGCCGGCGAACGACCCGAAGCTCGTGGTCGCGATCGTCGTCGACGAGCCCCAGGGCGACATCTACGGCGGCTCGGTGGCCGGCCCGGCGTTTCAGAAGATCGTGGGCTGGGCGGTGCCGTACTTCGGGATCAATCCCAATCCGGCGCACGTG
>CAXTTD010000561.1:0-2210 GCA_964246945.1 uncultured Solirubrobacteraceae bacterium
GATGCCGACGCGCGAGGCGAACGGTCGGGGATGGGGAGGCGTGGCCGTCGACACGAGAGGACCCGGTCAGGGACCGGCGAGACCGCGGTTGGTCCGCCGGTAAAGCACGGCGCTGTAGGCGACGGTCGACGCCTCGTGGTAGTAGTGCGGGGCGTAGCCCCTGGTGACGAGGTCACCGCGTGAGACGTCGTTGGCGAGCGCCTGGCCCCATTGCGCTGAGCGCCGGCGGACCCAGAGCGTCCACGGTGCCTTCCAGTTCTGCGCGCCCTCGGTGAGCGGGCGGACGTAGAGGAGCTGCTGGCCGGGGCGGAGCGACGCGACGAGGTGGTCCACGGAGGCGACCGGTGGCGTGGCCTTGATGCGCTTGAGGACGTTCACCCAGTCCACGTAGCGGGGGTCGGCGAGGATCCGTCCGTCGTTGTCGGTGGTCGTGTAACGCAGCCCGCCGGGCAGGTAGTACCAGGCCAGCGGGGTCATGTCGGGCTGGCCGAGGACGACGAGGTCGCCGCGGTGTAGCTGGGGTGCCATCTCGGCGGCGACGTTCTTCATGTTGCTCTTCACCGACGGGGCGAAGGCGGCGGGATTGTGCAGGTACCAGAGCGCGAGCAGCATCGCGATCACTCCGAGCACCCGGGCGCGGGAGCAGCCCCACGCGATCAGGAACAGCAGCGAGGCAATGATCGGGGCGAAGTAGCGCGGGGACCACGCGGGCGTCACCTGGGAGGCGAGCCAGGCGATCGCGAGCACGGCGACCGGCAGGCAGATGAGCGTCCACAGGACGGTCGCCTCCCGCGTGCGCCGGTAGCGCCGCGTGAACAGCGGGCCGAGGCCGATGATCGCGCTAAACGTGAGGATGACCGTGATCCGGTCGCCACCCAGCACGTTGCGCGAGAGCTGGATCGGGACCCCGAACCGCGGGGGAACGTCCCAGGGCGCAGCGGTATGGGCGGACTCGAAGAGCAGCGTGGGCACCCACGGCAGGTACAGCAGCCCGACCGGGAGGTAGGTCAGAAGCACCGTCCACACGAACCGCTTGCGGTCCTCGGCGGCGAGCAGGGCGGGAATCAGCGCGAGGATCGAGCCAAAGAAGAAGAACGTCCCCCACGAGTGCGTATAGAGCATCGCGAGCAGCGACACGGCGAACAGGACGCGAAAGCGGCGCCGATCGTGGACGAAGCCGAGTACGAAGCCGACGGTGGCGATCGCGCCCTCCAGGGCGACCAGCTCGTACATCCGCGTCTCCTGGGCGTAGGCGGTGAGCCACGCGTTGAACGCGAACATCAGCGCCGCCATCACGCCGGCGCGGCGGCCGAACATCCGCCATGCTCCCCAGCCGCCGACCGGGACCGTGGCCACGCCGGCGAGCAGCGAGAGCGAATGCGTCGCCGTCTCGGAGTCCCCCAGCCACGAGATCCAGACGTGCAGCAGCATGTAGTACAGCGGCGGATTGCCGTCGAAGCGCAGGATGTGCGGGATCGTGAACAGCGGGTGGGTGGCGATCCCGGTCGTGATCCCCTCGTCCTCCCACAGCTGGTGGTTGAGGTAGCGCGAGCGCATGTAGGCCGACAGCGCCATCAGCAGCACGAGCCCGCCGCCCGTCCACAGCCACGTCGGCACCGCCGCGGCCCGCAGCCGCAGTCGCTCGATCCCGTCGGCGACGCGCTCGGCGCTCGTGGGCTCCGCGAGCCCGGGCTCGGGGCTGGTCACGGTGGCCATCAGGGTGTCTCCTCGTCGATCACGATCCGGTCACGCAGTCGGTGTAGGTATGCCATGGGCCGGCGGTGCCCCGGTGCACGTAGTTCTCGAGGCGCCAGTCTCGCAGCCTGGGCAGGTGGGTGGCGGACTGGGTCGCGCGTGTCTGCAGGATCACGTTCGGGGCGGGTCCGGCGCTCGCCGGCGAGGCCGGAGGGGCGAGGATGCGGGTCGTCGGCACGTCGCGAGCGTAGGCGGCCCTCGGCGCCTGGAATGCCGCCGCCATCACCGTCCCGCAGGCGAGCACGTGGCGGCGGCCGCCGGCGAGGGCGATCGCGCGGGGCAGGTCTTCGCGCAGACGCGCCTGGTAGAGCAGCGCCCGGTGGACCGCCGGCAGCGACACGAAGTCCCGGGTCTCGATCCAGCCCGGCACGAGCGCGAACACCGCGGCCGCGAGCAGGGTGCCGAGCGCCGCGGCGTCCCACCCCGGCAGTCGCGCGGCCCGCCGCCACGACCGC
>CAXTTD010000562.1:0-2209 GCA_964246945.1 uncultured Solirubrobacteraceae bacterium
CCTGCGCGCGCCGGCGACGCTCCTCGCGGAGCAGCTGCTAGTCGCGCGCGGTGCGCTCGGGTACCCGGCCGGTGGACATCAGGGCGAGACCACCTTCAGCGCCCTCCGAACCGCCGGCGGCGTTCGACGAACTGGTCCAGCGTGCGGGCGAACACCTCGCGCGAGAAGTCCGGCCACAGCTCCTCGCAAAACACGAGCTCGGCGTAGGCGGTCTGCCAGATCAGATAGTTGGAGATGCGCTGCTCGCCGCTGGTGCGGATCAGAAGGTCGGGATCGTGCATGTCCGGGGCGTAGAGGTGGGCGATGAACTCGGCTTCGCTGTCTCCAGTGAAGGTTCGCGCTGCGTCGACGATCTCCGCCCGGCCGCCGTAGTTGAAAGCGATGAACAGCGTGATCCGGGTGTTCTCGGCGGTGAGTCGCTCGGCCCACTCGATCCGCTCCACGAGGCTCGCCGGCACCGGATCGCTGCGCCGGCCGATGAAGCGGATCCGTACGCCCTCGGCGTGCATCTGCTGGGCCTCGTGGGTGATGCGACGCTCGAACAGGGCCATCAGCCCGGCCACCTCCTGCTCCGAGCGCGACCAGTTCTCGGTCGAGAACGAGAACACGGTGAGCTGGCGGACCCCGAAGTCCGCGGCGGCGCGCAGCGTCGCCTTCACCGTGTCGGTGCCCGCCTCGTGACCGGCGAGCGTCGGCAGTCCGCGGCGCTCCGCCCACCGGCCGTTGCCGTCGGTGATGATCGCCACGTGCCGCGGCCAGCCGTCCCGGCGGTCGACGCCGAACGGCGTGAGCGGGGTGGCGTCGACGGGGGCCTCGGGTGCTGGCTCCGCGGGCACCCGATCAGACCTCGAGGATGTCGTCTTCCTTGTGCTTGAGCAGCTCGTCGAGCTCGGCGACCCGGGCGTCGGTGAGCTTCTGCAGCTCCGTCTCGGCGCGGTGCTCATCGTCGGAGCCGACCTCGCCCTCGTCCTTGAGCTCGCGCAGGTCGTGCATCACCTCGCGGCGGACGTTGCGGATCGCCACCCGCCCCTCCTCGGCGATGGTGCGCGCCACCTTCACCATGTCGCGTCGGCGCTCCTCGGTCATCTCGGGGATCGAGAGGCGGATGAGGTTGCCGTCGTTACCGGGGGTGAGGCCCACGTCGGACTCGAGGATCGCCTTCTCGATCGCCTTGATCGAGCTCTTGTCGAACGGCTGGACGGTGAGGAGCCGAGCCTCGGGGGCATTGATCGTGGCGAGCTGCTTGAGCGGGGTGCTCGCTCCGTAGTAGTCGACCGACACGCGGTCCAGCAGCGCCGGCATCGCCCGTCCGGTGCGCACCGAGCTGAACTGGTCGCGCGTTGACTCGACCGACTTCGCCATCCGCTCCCGCGCGTCGGCGAGCAGCTCGTCGAGCATCTCGGAATCGCTCATGCCTCTCCTCCCTGAATGACCCTACCGGACTGGGACGCGCGCGCCGGGGCCGGCCTCAGCCGCCGACCGAGAACCGCGCGATACGGCGGATGACGATGTTCTCGCGGGTCTCGGCGATCAGCGCCTGAAGCATCTGCTCGATCGTCTGGCCGTCGTACTTGGCCTCGTTCACATGCGTCTGGCGCAGCAGCACGACCTCGTCGAGCCACTTGTCGATCCGGCCCTGAACGATCCGCTCGCGGACGTTCTCGGGCCGGTCGGCGGCGAACTCGACGGCGATCCGGCGTTCGCGCTCGACGTCTTCGGCGGGCACGTCCGCCTCGCTGATCGCCAGCGGGGTCGCGGCGGCCACGTGCAGCGCGACGTCCCGCGCGAACTCGACGAACTTCTCGTTGCGGGCGACGAAGTCGGTCTGGCAGTCGACCTCGACGATCGCGCCGATCTTGTTGTTGGCGTGGATGTAGGCCTGGACCGCGCCCTCGGTCGTCTCGGCGCCGGCGCGCTTGGCGGCCGATGCCTCACCCTTGGCACGCAGGACCTCGATCGCCTTGTCGATGTCTGAGTTGGTCTCCACGAGCGCGTCCCGGCAGGCGGTGATGCCCGCGCCGGTGCGGTCGCGCAGCTCCTTGACTTCCTTCGCGGACGGGGCGGTGGCACTCACGAAGCGGCTCCTTCAGTGGCGGCATTGTCGGGGGGTTCGGCGTTCTCGGCGGTCTCGGCGGTCTCGGGGGCCGCGCCGGGCTCGGGGGCCGCGGCGGCGGGCGCGGACTCGGCCGCGGTGCCGTCGGCGTCGGGG
>CAXTTD010000563.1:0-2208 GCA_964246945.1 uncultured Solirubrobacteraceae bacterium
GTCTGCGTCGCGGTCGACTCCGGCGTCGTCGCCCCGGCGGCGGGCGCCGGCGTCGTGCCGTCGGTCAGCGTCGCGGTGGTGGTCGTGCTCGAATGGTCGCGGGCGGCGTGGGCGGCCGCCTCCTGCGCGGAGATCTGCAGGGCGGAGACCATGAACGCGTGCCAGATCTCCGCCGGGAACGTGCCGCCGGTGACCGGTCCGCCGTTGAACTGGGTGAGCATCGGGATCAGCTTGTTGGGAAACCCGACCCACACCGCGGTGGTGATCTGCGGGGTCCAGCCCACGAACCACGCATCGCCCTCGTTGTTCGTCGTCCCGGTCTTGCCCACGACGTCCACGCCCGAGATCGAGGCCGCCTGCCCGGTGCCGTCCTGCACGACGCCCGCGAGCAGCTCGTGAACCTCGGCGGCGACCGGCGCCGGCATCACCCGGCGATAGTCGGGCGTGGCGACGAGCCGGCGCTTACCGCGGCAGCGCGCCACCGGGCAGTCGATCGAGGCGATCCCCATCGGACCCTTGCCGGGCGTGCCCAGCGACCGTGAGTACACCCGGCGCCCGCCCTCGGCGAACGTCTCGTAGGCATGGGCCATCTCGAGCGGCGAGACGCCGGTCTTCAGGCCTCCGATGATCATCGCGCAATTCTTGGAGACCGGGGTCTGGATCCCGGCCGCGTGGGCCATGGCCGCGATCCGCATGGTGCCGACCCCGGGGGACAGTCCGAGCTGGGTGAACACCGAGTTGTCGGACTGGGCGGTGGCGGTGGTGAGCGGGATCGGACCCTCGTACTCGTTGTCGAAGTTGCGCGGGCGATAGTTCGCCTGACCGCACGCCTTGACGTCGTGGAAGTCGACGGGCTTCGAATCGAACACCGAGTCCGGGCCGTAGCCGTGCTCGAGGGCGACCGCGAGCGTGAACGGCTTGAACGCCGAGCCGGGCTGGCGCAGGCCCTCGGTGGCGAGGTTGAACGGGTACCGCGTGTAGTCGGCCTGTCCGTCGACGAGCGGCCCGCCCACCATCGCGCGCACCTGGCCGGTGCGGTTGTCGATCGCCACCAGCGACGCGGTCGGCTCATCGGTGCCGGTGGGCAGCTCCTCGGAGATCGCCCGCTGGGCGGCCTGCTGCATCTCGAGGTCGATCGTGGTGTGGATCTTCAGCCCCCCGTAGTAGGCCCGGAACTCGGCGACCTTGGCCGAGACGCCGTGGTGCAGACCCACCGCGCTGAGCACCTGCGGCGCGAGCCAGCTCGTGAAGTACGGCGCGGCCGCCGGCTCGGCGGGCTGCTGAACATCGGTGGCGTTCGGCAGCGGTTGCTGGCGCCAGTGCTCGTAGGCGGCGTGGCTGATGTCGCCCTGGTGCCACATGTCCTGCAGCACGAGGTCGCGGCGCTCGAAGGCGGCGCGGGGGTGGTAGACGGGATCGAAGGCGGTTGGGTTGGCCACCATCCCCGCGAGCAGCGCCGCCTGGGCGGGATCGAGCCGCTCGGCGCACGAGGGCTCCGGGTGTCCCGGGCTCGAGGCGCCGCAGCTGGAGGCGGCGAGATCGTTGGGGTCGTAGCCGAGCGACTTGCCGAAGTACACCCGCGCGGCCGACTCCACGCCGTAGGCGCCGTTGCCGAAGTAGATCGAGTTCAGGTACTCGGTGAGGATCTTCGTCTTGGGCCACTCGTGGGTGAGCCGGAAGGCGAGCGTCGCCTCACGCAGCTTCTCGAATACGGTGCGGTGGCCCTCCTCGGCAAGCGCGTTCTTCACGAACTGCTGGGCGATCGTCGACGCCCCCTCGCGCGCGCTGCCGGTGGCGTCGGCGACCAGCGCGCGTGCGGTGCTGCGCACGTCGACGCCCGAGTCGTGCCAGAAGTCCTTGTCCTCCACGGAGACGATCGCCTTGCGCATGTGGGGGCCGAGCTCCTCGAAGGTGTCGATGACGTCGTGATCGGGCGGGGCGAAGATGCCGATCGGCCGGCCCTGGTCGTCGTAGAGGTAGGAGTTCACCTCCTTGCCGTACTGGCGCTTGTTCTCGAGCTGCGGCAGACTCGAGGCGACCGCCATCATCATCCCGAACACGAGCGCGGCGACCGCGATCGCGGTGAGGCCGGCGAGCACCGAGAGCAGGCGAAGCTTCTTCAGGCGTGGCCGGGGGGAGCGACCCGTCGCGTCACCCCGAGGTCGGCGACGGGGCCAGACGAACCGGATCACGCGCGGGGGCCGAAGG
>CAXTTD010000564.1:0-2203 GCA_964246945.1 uncultured Solirubrobacteraceae bacterium
GTGCGCGCCCGCGGCAGGGTCCGGGCGTCTGCCGCCGCGGCGTCGGCGGCGCGAGCGTCGGCGGCGCGGGCGTCGGGCGTTGCCGGGGTCGCCAGCGGTCGCATCACCCGCTCACCACCGCAACCGACTGGAAGTCCGAGAGTCGTTCGTAGTCCCCGCCGTCGGCGAGCGCCCGCTCGTAGACCAAGGCGGCGACCGCGAGATCCTGGAGCGCCGAACCGACCGACTTGTACAGCGTGACCTGCGCCGGGTCCGTGCGTCCCGGCACCCGCCTCGCGATCACGTCACGCAGCAGCGCGACCCGCGTACGGTCGAGCGTTCCCGCCGCCTGCGCGGCGATCGCGTCCCCGGACTCGTCGAGCAGCAGCTCGGCGTCGATCACCACCCGGTCGCAGCGGCTCCACACGTGCTCGTCGAGCTCGCGCTGACTGGGCAGCGTGGAGCCGATCGAGTTGATGTGCACGCCGGGGTGGTCGAGCCACTCGCCGAAGAACGCCGGGCCGCTCCCGCCGGTGGCGGTGGCCACCAGGATGACGTCGACGCCCCGCAGCGCGTCGGCCGGATCTGCGCAGGGGACGGCGTCCACGTCGTGAGTGTCGCGCAACTCGGCGCAGAATCGCTCGCGACGCTCGGCGGTGCGGCTGAACACGCGCACCGTCTCGAACGGGCGCACGGCGAGGGCCGCGGCCACCTGGGAGCGCGCCTCGGCCCCCGAGCCGACCACGCCGAGCACCCGGGCCTCGGGGCGGGCCAGCCGGTCGATTCCGAGCCCGCCGCAGGCACCGGTGCGCAGCAGCGTGAGGAAGCCCGCGTCGAGCACCGCGAGCGGCTCGCCGGTCTCGGTGTCGATGAGGTGGAAGGCGTAGCGGACCTGGCCGTGGAAGCGGTGGAACTCCTTATAGCCGGCGAGTCCCCGTCCCGGGGCGGCCGCGGCCATGATGCGCAGGAACCCCGCGGGCAGGATGAGGTTGCTGCGGGCCGCCTCCACGATCCCCCCGTCGGCGTCCTCGACGTAGGTGGCGGCGAGCGCCGCCATCGCCTCGGGCATCGAGATCAGCCGCCGCGCGTGATGCTCTTCGATGATGAGGGTCACGGTCAGGCCATCGGGTTGCGGCCGACGAAGAAGTCGGCATCGGCGCCCGGCGCGGTGTCGATTCCCGACCGCTCCAGAGCGCTGCGCGCACTGCGCATCTGGGCGTCGGAGATCCGGGGCGCGGGCGGCCGCACGGGGCCGCCGTTGAAGCCGTTGAGCCACCCCTGATACTTCCACACCAGCCGGTTGATGAGGTTGGAGCCGGCCATGTACTCCGCGGTGAGCTGGATGTTGGCCTGGCGGGCGGGATGGATCTGCCAGTAGATCTCCATTCCCCGGTCGAGATCACCGGAGCGCAGCGCGGCGAAGTACTCGGCGACCTTGGAGCCGGCGTACTCGTAGTTGGCGGTCCCCAGGAAGCGCATCCCGTACCCACCGACCCACGCCGGGGCGTTCTGCTCGAACGGGTCGCTCACCACC
The DNA here is from genome assembly GCA_964246945.1 of uncultured Solirubrobacteraceae bacterium. Lineage (GTDB taxonomy): Bacteria > Actinomycetota > Thermoleophilia > Solirubrobacterales > Solirubrobacteraceae > Palsa-465. The sequence continues at coordinate 1,514 of CAXTTD010000564.1, forward strand.
ACGCGCTCTCCGTAGCGCTGGAACACCTCGCCGATCCCCCCGACGCCCGGCAGCCCGATCTCGTTCTTGATCGCCACCACCGTCGGCACCTCGTCGAGCAGGCGGCCCATCAGCGACGGGGAGAAGCCGCTCGGGTGCAGGCGGGCGAAATTCCAGTGGTGGATGGTGAACAGCATCATGCCGAGCCCGGTGGCCTCGGCGAGCGTCCGCGTGAACTGGAAGACCTCGTCCTCGCTGCCCGGATAGAACGTCGCGGGATAGGAGGGCATCACCATGTCGACGCCCGCCGCCTCCGCGTAGCGGACCATCCGCAGCGCCGCCGCCAGCGTCGGGAACGACGTCAGCAGCATGGTGCGCAGCCCGACCTGCCGCGCCTCGTCGACCGCCACGTCGATCACCTCGCGGAACTCCTCCTCGGTGGTGCCGGTCTCGGGCACGAGCAGCGTGCCCCAATAGCCGTACTGCTTGGAGAGCCGCACGTCGTGGCGGATCGCCGCCTGATTGACCGCGGTGAGGCTCGTGTTGAGGGTCGGCAGCAGGCATCCGCAGATACCGACCATGTCCTCGCGAGCCCAGTCGCGCGCCTCGCTGGGTGCGTACTCAGGCACGGCTGGGCATCCGCTGGGTCTCGGAGGCCGCCGCGGTCTCGCCCGGCAGGGGGCGCACCGGCGTCGCGTAGAGGTAGTAGTC
>CAXTTD010000565.1:0-2201 GCA_964246945.1 uncultured Solirubrobacteraceae bacterium
GCGCCTGAACCGACTCAACAGAACATCGCGCACGACCAAGCACGGGCGCTCGGTCTCCGACAGGCAGCCTCGGCCTCTCCTCTGCCGCGTTCGCGTGCTGCCGCCGCTCAGCTCGCTGATCGACGAGGCAGAACGCGTGGTCGGTTTGGTGGCGATCGGTGCGAAGGATCGACACGTCTTTGATCGCGCGATCGACCATGCCCGTCGTGTCCTCGTCGTTCAGGATCTGCCCGAGCAGCCCCTCCATGGCGACGCCGGGATGGGGAGACGCGCCCGGCGTGGACCGCATCAACGAATTCGTCGCGATCCGCGGCCTGCAGGTGCTGGCATGGTCCCTGCTCGCCTCAGTCCGGGAAGGCACACACCTGCGCGCTTCGACGGCGCGCCGGCTCGAGTGGCTCAGGAGCCACTCATGGTCCGCACGACGCGGTCGCATGCTCGCCAAGCTGGAGTTGGTAGCGGACGATCTCCTCGCCGTCGTGGGGCTCGACGTCGCCGGTGACACCGTAGACCTCACGCTCGTAGAGCCGCCGTGCGCGCTCGTTGCCCGCTCCGGTCCAAAGCGATGAGGTTAGCCAGCCGCGCGCGGGCATCTCGCGGTGCAGCGCGGCGAGCAACTCCCCACCGAGCCCCCGTCCCCAGCGGTCAGGGGCCACGAAGACCATTGAAACGTGCCCGGCGCCGGGTTGTATGGCGCCGGCTCCGTTCTGCTCACGCGCCGGCTGCGCGAGCGCCACTGCGATCACTTCATCGTTCTCTACCCCAACGATCACGCAGGCCGAGTCCTCCTCGAGCTTCTCTCGTACTCGGTCGACGCGTGCCGGCGAAGGGGTCTCGTGCCGAGCTGTATTGGCGGCGCACCAGACCCTCAACGCCCCGCGTCGGTGGCGGGGGCTCGCGACCGAGAACACCGGCATTCCCCAGTGATATCGAAGCGGTCGGGCTGGGCGCATCCTGCGACCGGTTCACCTGTCATGCGCGGCCGGGTCAGTGTCCTCGCCGCAGACGCCGGCGGCGACGGGGCAGGGGTCACAGTCTGAGCGCCGGCATAGTCGGCATAGGTGCCGAAGCCGATCGGGGTCGGTTGCCGATGCGGTCAGCGATGGGGCGATCAGCTGCGCGACGTGCTCGAGGTCGACCGGATCGAGCGCTGCCGTCAACCCGGCGATGGCTTCGCGGCGAGCCTCGAGCACGCGGCGATGGGTTCGGCGCCCCCGCGCGGTGAGGCGGAGGTGCACGGTCCGTCCGTGGCCGGGTCGGCGCTGTAACCAGCCGCAGCCTACGAGGCGGTCCACGAGGCGCACGGCCCCGGGGTGGGTGAGCTCCAGTGCGCGCCGCAGATCGTCGATGCTCATGTCCGGGTCCGCCGCGACGGCGACGAGCGCCGCCGGGGCGGCCCCGGTGATGCCGGTGGCGGCAGCGGTCGCGTGCTCGATCGCGTCGGCGACCGCCACGCTCCAGGCGCCGATCACGTTCAGGGCATGGTCCCGGTCTGCTGTGATATGCATGACTCATATTATGACTGCCGTGATCGATTCCCCGATTCGCTCCGAGCGACGATGACGGTGACCCCGTTCTGCTCGCGCTCGGATCCGCCATGGGTTACGGGACCGGGGATTTCCTGGGCGGCGAGGGCAGCCGCCGCGCGAGCCCGGCGCAGCTGTCGTTGTGCGTTCAGGGCACCGGCCTCCTGGTCGCCGGGGTTGCGGTCGCGGTCACCGCCCATGGTTCACCGCCGGCCAGCGTCATCGGGTGGGGCGCGCTCAGCGGCATCGGAAGCGCGCTGGGTAACCAGGCCCTGTATCGCGGTCTGGCCAGCGGGGCGATGAATGTCGTGGCGCCGCTGTCCGCGGTGCTCACGGCCGTCCTGCCGGCGCTCGTCGGGCTCGCCGGTGGCGACCGACTCGGCTCGACGGGATGGGCCGGACTCATCATCGCCGCGCCCGCCATCGCGCTAGTGTCACTGTCTCCATCTCACACTCACTCCGACCCTGCTGGCGCCGCATCTCACCAGAAGCGAGCCCTCGCTCAGGCGCCGGCCGAGGGCCCGGTCCGACTCGGTGTCGGCTGGGGGCTGCTGGCCGGCTGCGGGTTCGGGCTGCTGTTCGTGGGCCTCGACAAGGCGGGTACCGGGTCCGGCGCGTGGCCACTGCTGTTCGATCAGGCCGTCGCGGTGCTCCTGGTCGGCGTCGTCGACACCT
>CAXTTD010000566.1:0-2183 GCA_964246945.1 uncultured Solirubrobacteraceae bacterium
GGGGTGGGGGACACAGCGCGGGTGCGGGGTATAAAACGGGCGCTGAGCGCCCGTTTTATGTCCCGGAGCGGGCGGTGAACGTGTGCATCGCCTGCGACCAGGCGTGCATCGACCGCTCGCTGTTCGACCAGCGCGTGTCGTGCGTCGTGAACCCACGCGCGGGCTACGAGCTCGAGCTGCCCGGAGACGTCGACCTCGCGGGTACGCGGGTCGCGGTGCTCGGGGCCGGCCCCGCGGGCATGGAGGCGGCGCGCGCGTTGTGTGCGGCGGGCGCCGCGGTGACCCTGTACGAGGCCGGTTCGCGGATCGGCGGCCAGTTCCGGATGGCCGCCCGGATCCCCGGCAAGGCCGACTACGCGGCGACGATCGCGTACTTCGAGGCCGAGCTGGCCCGGCTGGGGGCGCGGGTGGAGCTCGAGACGATCCCCGGGGGGCCGGCGCTCGCCGATCACGACGCGGTCGTGGTCGCCACCGGCGTGGTCCCCCGGACGGTGGAGATCCCCGGCGCCGAGCTCCCGCACGTGCACACCTACGCCGAGCTGCTCGACCCCGACGGCCCTGTGGTGGAGCTCGCCGGCGCGGTGGCGATCATCGGCGCGGGCGGGATCGGCGTTGACGTCGCCCATCGCCTCAGCCGCCGCGGCGGCGGCGACCCGGTCGAGCGCTTCTACGCCGAGTACGGCCTGCGTGGCGTGGCGGTTCCCGACGGTGCCTTCGCCTCGCCGCGGCCGGTGACGCTGATGCGCCGCGGCGAGGGCCGCGTCGGCGCCGCGATCGGACCCACCACCCGCTGGGTGACGCTCGGCGCCCTGCAGCGGGCTGGGGTGGAGATCCTCACCGGCGTGAGCTACGAGGCGATCAAGCCCGGCGCGGTGCGGATCCGCGACGCGAACGGCGCCCCGCGTGAGGTCCCCGCCGACACGGTGGTCGTGTGCGCCGGCCAGGAGGCCGATGCCGGTCCCGCGGCCGCGCTCGCCGCCGCCGGCATGCCGCACCTGGTCATCGGCGGGGCCGCGCAGGCCGGCGAGCTCGACGCCGAGCGGGCGTTCCGGGACGGGGCGCAGGCTCCTGGCCGCCTCGCGTCGTTGATGCGGGCCGCCCCCGCCGGCTGACGCCCGGTCGCCGCGCCGGACGCTCCTGATAGGTTCGCGGCGTGCCCGCGACCCGCTGGGGGCTCACCGTCCCCTTCACCGGCGTCCCGCTCGCCGACCATCCGGACCTGTATCGCCGCGCCGAGGCGCTCGGCTACGACGACCTGTGGTCGGGGGAGACGCCCAACGGCGCCGACGGCTTCAGCACCGTGGCGATGGCGATCCCGGTCACCGAGCGGATGCGCCTGGCCACCGGAATCGTCAACCCGTTCACCCGCGGGCCGGCGGTGCTCGCCCAGACGGCGGCCACGCTTCAGGAAGCGAGTGGCGGCCGCTTCGTGCTTGGGCTCGGCGCCTCCTCGGACGTGATCGTCGAGCGCTTCAACGGGCTCACCTTCGAAAAGCCGCTCTCCAAGATCCGCGAGGCCGTCGAGCGTGTGCGCCCGGTGTTGAGCGTGCCCGCCGATAAGGGCTACGGCGGCCTGCGGCTCGAGCGGCCGGTGACCACCCCGGTGCCGATCGTGCTCGCGGCGCTGCGGGCGCGGATGCTCGGGCTCGCCGGCGGGCTCGCCGACGGGGCGTTCACCAACTTCCTGCCGCTCTCCGGGCTGCCTGCGGTCCGCGACGCTCATCGCGCGGGAGAGAGCGCGGCCGGTCGGCCGGTGGGGGGCAGCGAGCTCGTGTGCCGCTTCTTCATCATCCCCGGCGACATGGAGGCGGCCATGCCGCTCGCCCGCGGGATGTTCTCCGCCTACGGCAGCGTGCCCGTGTATGCGGCGTTCTTCCGGTGGCTCGGCTGGGGGGAACGCCTCGACCCGATGGTCGAGGCCTACACGGCGGGCGACCGCGCGCGGGCGATGGAGCTCGCCCCTGAGGAGCTCATCCGCGAGATCTTCGTGCTCGGATCCGTCCCGGAGATCCGCGAGCGCCTGTCCGCGTTCGTGGCGGGTGGGATCACCACTCCGGTGCTCACCCCGATCTGCCCGCCCGCGGCACTGCCCGAGATGCTCGAGGCCCTCGCTCCCCAACGGTCATGAGCGGGGTCGACCCGCGGCCCCGCTGCTACGTCGCCAGCCCGCTCGGCTTCACCGA
>CAXTTD010000567.1:0-2181 GCA_964246945.1 uncultured Solirubrobacteraceae bacterium
CACCGGCAGCCGCTCGGGCTCGCCGTCGCGGTGCACCGCCAGCGAGCCCGGCAGCAGGCCGCGCCCAGCGACCGGCGCCGCGAACCCGCCGCTCATCGTCACCCCACCCTCGAACCAGCACATCGCGCCCGCGCTCAGCCCGGCGAGCACGATCCCGCGCTCCCACGCGGCGCGCATCACGCCGTCGACCCCGTGCTCGCGCCACACCGCGAGCATGTTGCGCATCGAACCCCCGCCGACGTAGATCGCGTCCTGGGCGAGGAGGTGGGCGCGGGGGTCGATGCGGTCGCGCCCCAGGTGGAACAGCGACAGGATGCTCGGCTCGCACGGCCAGGAGGAGAACCGCTCCTGGAAGCGGGTCGCCTGCTCGCGGGGATCGCCCGAGGCGGTCGGCAGGAAGCACACCCGCGGCACCGGCGCGCCGGTGAGCTCGAGCACGAGGTGGTCGAGCGCGGGGGTGCGCTCGGCCATGGTGAACCCGCCCCCGCCCATGGCGAGGATCCGGCGGGGATCAGGGCGGGCCTCAGGCGGCGAGCTGCTCACCGACCAGCACGGGCGCGGTCAGTTTCCCCAGGTAGCGCACCGCGAGATCCTCTTCGACGACCCCGTCGCGCACGTCGTCGCGGACGAACCAGGCCCGCGCGTCCGGCCGGGAGGCGACCACCTCGTGCAGCTCGGTGCCGAGGAAGTGCAGCGCCGCTCCGTCACCGATGCCGTAGCCCGGTGCCATCCCGGCGGCGATCTCCGCCCGGAACGCCGCCTGGCGGCCGGGCTCCTGGGTGTAGTGCACGGCGTTCGACCACGGCAGCAGACCGAGCCCCTGCAGGCGACGCGGGGGCCCCTCGTGGAAGCCCGAGACCGCGTCGGCGAACCAGCACAGCGATCCCGCCGAGCCGCCGCACAGCACCACGCCGGCGCGCCACGCGGCAGCGAGCGCCTGGTCGAGCCCGTGGGCGCGCCAGGTGCCCATCAGGGACACCAGCGAGCCCCCGCCGACGTAGATCACGTCCTGGGCGAGCAGGTGGGCGCACGGGTCCCCGACACCGGTCTCGCGGCGGAACAGCGAGATGTGCGAGGGCTCGCAGCGCGCGGAGTCGAACGCCCGGTAGAAGCGCACGATGTAATGGTCGGCGTCACCCGAGGCGGTGGGCAGAAAGCAGACCTTGGGGCGCACCGCTCCGGGAAGGGTGAGCACGTGGTCGTCGAGCAGCGTGTTGCCCCATTCCATCGAGAATCCGCCGCCCCCGAAGGCGACGATCTGCGGCGGCCGTCCGGTCATGGCGAGTCACGGTAGATCCCCCGCAAAATCCCGCCTTTGGCCCCCTGGACAGAATTGTGCCCGGGGGGCGGGCCGCCGCGGCGGCCGGCGAGCGGCTACTCGTCGGCGCGTAGCGCTGCCGAGCTCACGCCGCCCGACGCCATCTCGCGGAACAGCCCGGTGACCACGAACACGACCTGCTCGGCGATGTCGACTGTGTTGTCCCCGATCCGCTCCAGGCAGCGGGCGACGAGGATCATGAACATCCCCCACTCGCGCATGTCGATGTCATCGCCGATCTCCACCGCCCGGCGGAAGATCGCGCGGTTGGCCGCGTTGATCTCGGCGTCCTGGCTGGCGATCCCCTGCGCGAGCGTGACGTCGCGCAGGCGCAGCGCGTCCCGCGCCTGGCCGACCTGGGAGCGGGCGAGCCGGCCCATGCGCTCGATCGAATCGAGGATCTCCTTGTCCTTGGGGGACTCGTAGCCCGAAAGCGGGACGAGCTTGGCGATGTTCACGCACTGGTCGCCCATCCGCTCCATGCAGCGCACCACGTGCAGCAGCGCGGCGATGATCCGCAGGTCCCCGGCGACCGGAGCCTGACGAGCGAGCAGCGACAGGATCCCCTGATGGATCTCGAGGTAGCGCCCGTCGACCCGGTCGTCGTCGGCGACGACCATCTGGGCGAGCTCGACGTCCTGATAGGTGAGCGACTCCTGGGCGCGGTCGAGCTGAGAGATGACGAGGTCGAGACCGCCGAGAACCTGGTTCTCCAGTCCCTTCAAGTCCTCGTGAAACTGATGGCGGGTCTCCTGCATGCGTGGGTCAGCCGAACTTCCCGGTGACGTAGCGCTCGGTGCGCTCGTCCGCGGGGTTGGTGAAGATCTGCTCGGTCGGCGCGTGCTCGACGACCTCACCGTCGA
>CAXTTD010000568.1:0-2160 GCA_964246945.1 uncultured Solirubrobacteraceae bacterium
GGGTCGGGGAGCGGGGGGATCGGCTCGGTCGCGGACAGGCCGCTGTGCAGGCCGATGATCTCCTGCGGGCCGAGCGCGAGCGCCCGCTCGAGCATGTCCCCCACCACCTGGTCCCCGGCGCGCGCCGCCGCCCGCTCCTCATCGGTGAGCGAGTGGACGTGCAGGACGAGGGCCTCCTCGATCTCGGTGTTGTCGAACAGGTTGCCGTGGCTGCCGGGCGCGAGCTGTGGGTGGTCGGGGAGCACGATCCCAGCGCCGAGCACCGCCGCGTCGCTCGCGCCCGCGAGCACCGGCCAGATGTTCTCCGAGCGCAATCCGGCCTCCAGCGGGGAGACGAAGCGGCCCCCCTCGATCTCGACCACCAGGTGCACGGACAGCAGCGAGTGGGAGAGCGCGCCGGCACGATCGAGTCCGGCCGCGACCTCGGCGGTGTTGTGCACGCACGCGCGCACGTGCACGTAGCCGTCGGGGTCGGGCGCCTCGCTACGCAGGGTGAGCCGACCACCGGGGATCTCGGTGGTGATCCGCTCGCCGACCCGGACGGGTCCGAGCTCGGCGCGCTGCTCGCTCGCCGCGTTCCGTTCCCCGCTCGGGGACAGCCAGCGCAGCGTCGCGGTGAGGGTCGGCGCGTCCGCAACCGGGTCGGGGCTGACCAGGCACTCCATGCGCGCGTGGTCATGGGCGCCCGCGCACTCGGCGGCGTACACCGGCGGGTAGACGATCCCGAACGGCGTCGGCGTCGCGTTCTTGGTCGCCTCCGGCGTATAGGGGAACAGCGAGTACCCCTCGTAGAGCAGGCTGGTCACGAAGCGCTCGAGGCCCACGTCCATCAGCGGTCCTCCAGGAGCTCGCCCAGCAGCGCGTCGAAGCTCGCGTGGCCGCGCGCCGTCCGCCGGTCGTGCAGGGCGGCGAGCGTGTCGTTTCCGACCCGGATCCAACCGCCCCCCGGATAGTGCTCGGCCATCATGGCCCGCCACGCGGCGACCGGCATCCGGTACTGCGCCGAGGTCGACCACGCGATCGGCGTCATCTGCAGCCGCCCGTCGTCGGCGGCGCGGTAGAAGACGTTGCCGTTGAAGTGGAAGGACAGCGGCACGAAGCCGTCGGGCAGCGAGTACAGGTACTTGGCGGCGGCGACCTCGAGATCGTAGGTGCAGGGGACCTCGAGCGGGAACGGGGTCTCGCCGGTGAACGCCGGCACAGTGGCGGCCACGCGGGCCCAGGCGAGGCCCGAGGTCGACGGCGTCCAGTGCTCCGGCGGCCCGAACAGCTCGGCCAGCCGGGCCCGGGTCTCCGGGTCATAGCCGCGGCGGGCGGGGTCAATCATCACCTGCACGGTGAGGCCAATCGACTGAATCGGCAGGCCGTCGGGTTCCCGGGCGAGCGCCTGGAAGCGCATCGTGGGCGCGGCCGCGAACGGGACGTGGGCGGCGCCGAGCACCTCGAGTTCGGGCGCGGGAGCCGCCGCAAGCGGGGACGGGGCGCCGGGGCGGCTGTCGACGCTCACCGGGCGACCACCGCCGCCGCGCGCATCCGCGCGAAGAACTCCGGGACGGCCACGGTGAGCGCGTCGCCACCGGAGATCCCCTCCCAGCGCATCCGCACGAGCCCGACGAGCGCGTAGCACTGGTCGATCGGCGCGATCACGTACTGCGGGGGATCGGCGAGGCGGTTGACCACGAGCGCCTCGCCGTCGGCGTCGAGGCCCGCGAGCACCGGGTTGGCGGCCTCGAGGCCCTCCCAGGCGTCGAGCGGGAGCTCGGACTCGGTCGCCCCGGCGGGACTCGGGTAGAAGGCGACGACCCCCTGCGAGACGGTGCTGCGCATGAAGAACGCGAGGCCGATGGGGATCGACAGCGACGCCCACGTCGCCTCGTCGCAGTCGAAGTCCTCGAGCCACAGAGTGCGCATCCCCGTCGGCCGGTACTCGGCGTCGCCGGAGTGAAGCGCCCAGCACGCCTCACAGGCGCACACAATGCGGCGCTCGGAGAGGTGCAACAGGTGGCGGTGATCGTCGGGGACGGTGGTGCGGCAGATCTCGCAGCGCTCGTCGGGCTCGCGGATCGGGGCCGGCGCCGCCGCCCCCGCCTGGGCGAGGCGACGCAGACGGGCGAGACCGTCGCCCGGCGGACCGACGCCGCTCACACCGCCACCCGCAGC
>CAXTTD010000569.1:0-2160 GCA_964246945.1 uncultured Solirubrobacteraceae bacterium
TCCACGGCGAGAGCAGCGGCCACGCCAGCCGGCGACCCGCGCCCGCCCATACGAGGCGCGCCGCGTTCTCGGGCATGTCGCCCGCGTGGGGGACGGCCAGCACCGGGCAGCCGCTCGCGAGCGCCCGGCCGAGGGTGCCGCTGCCCCCGTGGCAGACCACGAGCGCGCAGTCGGCCATCGCGCGGGCGTAGGACAGCCAGGTCACCAGTCGGGTGTTCGCGGGGATCGCGGTCGGCGCGGCGAGCGGCCGGCCGTTCCACACGCCGAGCACCCGCACCGGCTCCTCTGCGAGGCCCGTGAGCGCCGCCGCCAGCATGCGGTTCTCCGGATCCTGGGCGGTCGAGGTGGCGATCAACACCAGCGGATCCTCGCCGGCCGGGGGAGTCGCCGCCGGCCCGCCGGGCTCCCACAGCAGCGGCCCCACGACCTCCACGTGCGCGGGCCACGCCCGTGGATACTCGAGCGCCGGGAACGTCGCGATCAGGCACAGCTCCCGGCTGAGCCCCCCGAACACCCGGCCGGTGGGCCCCAGCCCGATCTCTGCCCGGACCGCGTCGAGCTCGCGGCGTCCCCGTTCGAGGCCCCGCGCCACCAGCGGGTCGAAGCCGCGCCAGGCGAGCCTCCCCGCGCGGGTCCGGGGCGGTCGCGCGCCGAGCCCGAACGGCGGCAGTCCGGGCTCGCCGACGGGATACAGGTGCGGGACGAGAGTCGCCACCGGCACGCCCTCGAGTTCGCCACTCAGCGCCGGGGCGAGCGTGAGCACATCGTGGACGACAACCTCCGGCGCCGCGGCCACCAGGGCTGGGCGGGTCTCGCCGACCGCCGCGAGCACCGCCTCGTAGGGGCTCATCGGCCGCTCGCGGGTGGGGAACACCGGGTACTCGGGGGCGGCGACGAAGGCCATCCCCGCGGCCTCGACCTCCGCCCGCCAGCGCGACCACGTCTCGAGCGTCACCGCGTGGCCGCGCGCGGTGAGCTCGGCGCCGAGGGCGAGCATCGGGAAGGCGTGTCCCGGATCCCCGAACGCGCCGAGGAAGCAGCGCACCGCGTCAGTCGAGCTGGCGGCTGAGGTAGCCGACGATCCGTTGCGTGAGCGCGCTCGCGAAGCGGAGCTCCGCGGCGCTGATCACCACGTCGGGCTCGAGCTGGGGCATCCGCGCGGCGACGTCCGGGGCCAGTGACCACAGCAGCTCGGAGGCGACCTCGGCAGCGGAACGCACGACATCGGGCTCGAAGGACCACATGACCTCGAAGCGCCGGTGCGCGTCGGCGATCTCGGCCTGGCTCGGCTGCTCCCATGCGGCGAGGCACGCGTGCACTCCCGGGGCGTCGACGACGATCGTCCACTCGCGGGCGAGCGGCTGGTGGGTCTCGAGCGGCACCTCGGTGGGCCCGCCACCGGGCTCGCGGACGGCGGGAAAGTCGGCAACCGCCACGGCGAGTCCCGCCGTGCGCGCGAGCTCCCGCCAGCGGCGTTCGGCGACCCGGTAGTTGTGCTCGCGTTGAAAGCAACCGAACACGAAGCCGCGTGTCCCCCGCGCGATGTACTCGTCCTCGATGGCGTGGGAAATCGGCAGCACCGCTCGCTTGGACATCACCGAGGGTGCGATCTCCGGGCGGAGGCGGCGCAGACCAGCGAACACTGAGGCCTCGGCGGCCTGATCCTGGCGCTGGGCGCGGTCGATCGCCGCGGGCAGCGAGAGGCCCTGCTGACGCAGTCGCAGCACCTCGAGCACCGACTCCACGTCGCGCTCGGAGTAACGGCGATGGCCACCCGGCAGGCGCAGGGGGGCGGGGAAGCCGTGCCGGCTCTCCCACATTCGCAGCGTCCCCGCCGGCAGGCCGGTGCGCGCGGCGAGCTGAGCGGTGCTGAGCTCGGCGTGGGTAACGACAGACACAGCATAAGTCTACGCCCTGTTACGGGAAGCGAAACAGCAAGTATGGTTGAGCCGACGCGCCCGCGGAAAGGCTTGAGACCGATCCGGCACACGGCACTGCGAACGGGAGCGAGATGACCTCATGCGAGTACTGATCACGGGCGCCACGGGGACGATCGGCTCCGCGGTGGTCGCCGCCCTGCGGGCCCGCGGAGACGCGGTGCTCGCCACCTCGCGCGACGCCGACCGTGCCCGCGCCGCGCTCGGCGACGGCGTCGAGGTC
>CAXTTD010000570.1:0-2160 GCA_964246945.1 uncultured Solirubrobacteraceae bacterium
CTCGCCGCCGACCCCGACGCCGCCGCGCTCGCCCCGCGTCTCGCCGAGCTGCGCACGCGCCGGGAGGCGGTCGGAGTCGCCGCGCAGGCAGCGCTGTCGGATGATCCCTCCGCGGCGGCCCAGGCGACCGTGGCCGCGACGGTAGCTGAGCTCGAGGCTGCGCTGCGGGCGCGAGCGCGGGCCTGGCTCTAGGCCGCTCCAGGCCGCACCATCTAGGAGGCCGCCCCGCCCGCGCTCGCCTCGAGCTCGGCGACGGCGGCGAACCGCTCGAGCGTGGCGGCGAGCGCAGCGGCCATCGCCCCCCGCCCGAAGATGAGGTCGACCGCGGCGGCGAGCGGGTTGCGCCGCCGGCGGTGGAAATCCAGGGCGAGCGTGAGCGTGACGCCGCCGTGAGCCGTCGGCGTGAAGCGGATCGTCTGCTCCCCCTCGGTCGCGTCGTCGCGCACAGCGAGGCGCTGGCTCTCGAGCGGGCGATGCTCGAGCACCCGCTCGCTCACGCGGCCGCGGCCCGCGGGATGCGATCGCCAGCTCACCATCGCCCCCGGCCGAGCCGGCCAGCCGGGGTCGACCGCGGTCACCGCCTCGAGACCCGGAACCCACTGGGGCCAGCGCCCGGTGTCGTACCACAGGCGCTCGGCGGTCGCGGGCGCCACGGCGAGCTCGCGGGTGGTGGAGACGCTCGGCACGCGTCGAGTGTGGCGGGTGGCGGCTGCGCGGGCGTCGCCGGGTTCGGGGTCCCGACGGAGCGATTGACGGGCCGCCATCGCCTGCGGCGGACCCCGTAGGCTGTCGAGATCGAACGGCTGCCCGACAACGTCGCGCCCTACCCGGAGATCTCCTCGCGCGCCTACGAGCACCCGGCCGACCGGGCGGCGACGGCGGCGCTGCACGCGGTGCCGATGCTCGACACCGTGGTGCGCCGGCTGGTGGAGTGGAGCTACGAGCGGGCGCTGCGCCAGTCCTACCTCGGCAACTCGGTGCGGGTCGGCGAGCGCCAGCTGCCCGAGGTGTGGGCCGCCTACCGCGGCGTCACCCGGATCCTCGACATGCCCGCCGTCAACGACGTGTACGTCACCTCGGCGGTGTCCTGGAACGCGCTGACGATCGGCTCCAAGCGACCGATGATCGTGATCGGCGCGAACCTCCTGGACCGGCTCGGCCCTGGCGAGCAGCGCGCGGTGATCGCCCACGAGCTCGGTCACGCGCTCGCCGACCACGTGCTCTACACGACCGCGCTCAACATCCTGCTCGCCGCCGGCGGCGGGCTGCCGTTGGGGCTCGGGCTGCCGATGCGCGCGGTGCGAGCGATCCTGCTCGAGTGGGTCCGGGCCGCTGAGCTCTCCTGCGACCGCGCGGCGACGCTCGCGGTGCGCGACCCCCGGATCGTGTGCCGGGCGCTGATGGTGGTCGCCGGCGGGCTTCCCGCCGATCAGCTCGACCTCGACGCGTTCATGGCCCAGGCGATGGAGTACGAGAACTGGGAGGACGGCCACGACCGCGTGCGCCGCTTCTTCTCCGAGATCAACGCGACTCACGCCAACGCCGTGCGCCGCGTCTCGGAGGTGATGCGCTGGGTGCAGAGCGGCGAGTACGACCGCATCCAGCGCGGCGAGTACCGCCGCCGTGGAGATGACGTGGGGGTCCGCGCGGAGGCCGGCGATGCGTTCGACTTCTACGCCGAACGCTTTCGCACGCTGCTCTCCGAACTCGGCGAGAACGTGAGCTCGCTGGGGGAGCAGATGGGCGACGTGAGCAGCCAGGTCGCCGAGTGGCTGCGCGGCCGCGGCCCTCGCGGCTGAGCGCCGCGCGACCCGTTCGCGGGCGGGCAGCCCGGACGCGTTCGATCGCACACCCCGCAGCGGGCAGCCCGGGCGCGCTCGATCGCACACCCCGCGGCGGTCGGCGCGGCGCGTGAGCGATCGTGAGGGGCCACCGCGCCTGATCGCACACGCCCCCGTGGTCTCCGCGGCGGGTGACCGATGGCGAGCCTGATCCGACGCTCGCCGCTTGACAACGGTACAGTCACGATATATCGTTGACGCATCGTCGATATACGGCGACATACCAGAACTGATCGAAAGGATCACTCTATGACTGGTGCATACGCACACCAATGGTCCGGGCGAGGCGCCTGGGCAGAGGACCGCGGTTGCGGTCCGG
>CAXTTD010000571.1:0-2159 GCA_964246945.1 uncultured Solirubrobacteraceae bacterium
CACCGGTGCTGACGAGAAGCGCTTCCACCAGCACATCCTCGAGCGCCCGATGCCCCACGGCACAACCTACGCCGCCGTGTTCGACCGCGTCGCCGAGGGTGAGTACACGCTGTGGATGCACGACGAGCCGCGGGCCCGCCGCGTCAAGGTCACCGGCGGCGCGGTCGCGGAGATCGACTGGCGCCCGACGCCCGACGCCGCCTGAGATCCAGGCCGCGGCACCGAGTCTCCGCTGCGCGGTGGCCGTGCCCGAGCGCTGAGCGGGCGCGAAGCTCTGGAATACCCGCGCCTCAGACACCTGCGCCCTCCCGTCACACTCAGTCGGCTTCCAGTACGGGCTGCGCCGACTCACGCTGAGCGCCTGAGCTCGCCGACGGCCGGAGCGATACCCGCGCCGTCTCGCCGGTTTATCCTTCCACCTTCAGTCATGACCACTGAGCAGGGGGGATTGCGATGAAGCAGACACCGACGCCCGCCGTGCGGGGCCGCCGACTTGCCGCCATCGTCGGGGCGCTGTCGGCGTGCGCGATGACCGGGGCGCTCGCCGTCCCGACCGCCGGTGCCGCGGTTCCCCATGCCTCGTCGGCGTGCCGGACCAGCCGCGGCGGCGACGTCCGCACCTGTGTCTCCGAAGGCCCGTCTTCGTTCGGGGGCTCGACCTCGGTCATTCACTATGCGCTCGACATCGAGACCTGCGTAAGCGTCAATGGCCGGTCGCGAGGCTGCTCGGGCTACTCCACCGTCAGGGCGGGCGCCGGCAGGGCCATCACCGGCCTCGGCGGCTCCTATCCGGCCGACTCGACGGCCTGCGCGAACACCTACCAGCGCAAGGCGAGCGGCCGTCACGTGCGGATCAACCGCGTCTGCGAGGGGACGACGACGATCGGATGACCCGCGCGGGCGAGGGCCGTCGATCGCGGCCCCGCTGCCCGCATCCGGCGCTCACACCCACTGGGGGGTCATCGCCTCCGCGTAGCGACTGCCGTACGCCCCGTCGGGCAGGATCTCGTGGATGTTCGCGAGGTCCGCGTCGGTGAGGGTCACGTCCACCGCACCGGCGTTCTCCTGCAGCCGGTGGGGCTTCTTGGTGCCGGGGATGGGCACGACGTCCTCGCCCTGGTGCAGCAGCCACGCGAGTGCCAGCTGCGTGACCTCGCACCCCTTCGCCTGCGCGAGCTCGCTGAGCGCCCGCACCGCCGCCGCGTTCCTCTCGTAGTTCTCGCCCTGCCAGCGGGCGTTGCCGTGGCGGAAGTCGTTCTCGTCGTAATCCTCGGCGGGCTTGAAGTCGCCGGTGAGGAAACCGCGGCCCAGTGGTGAGTAGGCGACGAACCCGATGCCGAGCTCACGGACGGTAGGCAGGACCTCGGCCTCGACCTGCCGCTCGAAGATCGAGTACTCGGTCTGCAGGACCGATACCGGCTGCACGGCGTGGGCCTTGCGGATCGTCTCCGGACCGGCCTCGGAGAGCCCGAAGTACTTCACCTTGCCGGCGTCGATGAGCTCCTTGACCGCCCCCGCGACCTCCTCGATGGGGACGTCGGGGTCGACGCGGTGCTGGTAGAGCACGTCGATGTAGTCGGTCTGCAGATAGCGCAGGCTGTTCTCGGCCACCTCGTGGACGTGCTCGGGGCGGGAGTCGAGCTGACGGTTGGGGTCGGACCCTCGCGGCAGCACGAAGCCGAACTTGGTCGCGATCACCATCTCCTCGCGGAAGCCGTTCACGGCCCGCCCGACGAGCTTCTCGTTGGCGCCGGTGCCGTTGCCGTAGAGCTCGGCGGTGTCGAGGAAGTCGATGCCGACCTCGTGGGCGCGGTGGATGGTGGCCACCCCGCCCTCCTCGTCGGGCTGGTCGTAGGCGAAGGTCATGCCCATCGTCCCGAGGCCGAGCTCGGAGACGGTGAGTCCGTGGGTTCCCAGGGTGCGGTGTTTCATGGCCCCGGGCTACCCGGGCCCGGCGCCGTTCACCCGGTCACGCCGGCGCACGGACCAGCGAGCGCAGCGAGGCGGCGATCATCGGCAGCGGCGGAAGGGCGGCGATGATCTGGGCCTCGTCGGCGGAGGTGCTCGCGTCGGTCATGAAGCGCGCGAACGCGTCGGCGCCCGCACTGCGGGCGATCGTCCAGAACAGCGACTCCCCGCCGTCGGAAGCGGTGGCGAGC
>CAXTTD010000572.1:0-2156 GCA_964246945.1 uncultured Solirubrobacteraceae bacterium
CCGACATGCAGATGGTCGATGCCGGCATCCGCCGCGTCGGCGAGCAGCCGCCGACGCTCCCCGGGCGGGTGCTGGGCGAGCTCGTCCATGAACCCCGCCATGCCGATATCGACCGCGGCCGTCACGATCTGCCCCGGGTGCGGGCGGGGTCATCGGCGTCGCCGTGGGCCAGGAACGCATCGCGGCGCTCGCCGATCTCCGGGTCGCCCATCACCGAGTACCCGTACAGGCACTCCAGCCGCAGCTGATCCTCGAGCGGACGCCCGACCACCTCAAGGATCGTCTCCTTGGCCGACTCGACGCCCCGCCGGGGGTTGCGCAGGATCTTGCCGGCGACGTCGTGCGCGGTCGCCATCAGCGCCTTGGGGGCGACGACGCGGTTGACGAGATGGGCCTCCTTGGCCCGCTGGACGTCGACCGGCTCGCCCAGCCCGACGCCGCAGGTGTTCACCAGGCGGACGATCCCGCCGTCGGCGAAGTGCATCCCGCGGCGGACGTGGAAGAAGCCGAAGGTGACGTTCTCGGCGGCGATGCGGATGTCGCAGGCGAGCGCGAGCTCGATCCCCCCGCCGACGACCCAGCCGTTGAGCGCGGCGATGATCGGCTTGCTCGTTCGGTGCAGCCCCCGCGTGATACCGCCGGCGAAGCCGCGCTGCAGCTGACTGCGAGCCAGCTCCGGGCCCGCTCCGAGCCAGGGATCGATGTGCGAGCTCAGGTCCGCTCCGGCGCAGAACGCCTTCTCGCCCGCGCCGGT
This sequence comes from uncultured Solirubrobacteraceae bacterium, assembly GCA_964246945.1. Taxonomy (GTDB): domain Bacteria; phylum Actinomycetota; class Thermoleophilia; order Solirubrobacterales; family Solirubrobacteraceae; genus Palsa-465. The sequence goes on from CAXTTD010000572.1 coordinate 755, forward strand.
GACGATCGCGACCCGCACCGCCGGGTCGTCGCGAAACGCGCTCCAGGCCTCGAACAGCAGCTCGTCGGTCTCCCGGTCGATGGCGTTGTGGACCTCCGGGCGGTTGAGCGTGATGATCGCGATCTCGCCCTGGGTCTCGTAGAGCACCTTGGACACGTCAGTCCTCCTGGAGTCGGGGTGGACGCGGTCAGCCCGATACGGCGCCGCGACCCGCCTTCTGGCGGGCGATGACCAGCTTCATGATCTGGGCGGGGCCGTCGCCGAGCTGCATCCCGAGCACGTCGCGCAGGCGCTGCTCGTAGGGCATCCCGGCGCTGTAGGCGCCATGGCCGTTGAGCAGCAGGCACTGATGCACGACCTCGAAGGCGAGCTTGGGCGCCCACCACTTGCACATCGCCGCCTCGGCGGTGTGGGGCTCGCCGCGGTCCTTGAGCTCGAGCGTCTCCAGACACAGCAGTCGACAGGCGTGAACGTAGGTCTCGCACTCGGCCAACGGGAACGACACGCCCTGGTGGGAGGCCAGCGGCTTGCCGAAGCTCGAGCGCTCTCCGACCGAGCGCCAGGTCTCGTCCAGGGACTCGCGCGCGACGGCGAGCACCTGGAGCCCGATGAGCGCACGGCTGTAGTCGAAACCCTGCATGACCTGGACGAAGCCGCCGTTCTCGGCGCCGATGAGGTGATCGGCGGGGACGCGCACGCCGTCGAGCACGAGTCCGCCGCGGCCCGCGCAGCGGCCGCCCATGTCCTCGAACGCGTAGGTGCTCACCCCGGGCAGGTCGAGCGGCACGAGGAACGCGCTGATACCGCGGGCGCGGCTGTCCGCCGGCCCGGTCCGCGCCCACACGATGGCGAAGCCCGCCTGGGTGGCGAACGTCGTCGAGGTCTTCTCCCCGTCGAGCACGTAGGCGTCGCCGTCACGGCGGGCGCGCACGATGAGCTCCGCGGCGTCCGAGCCGCCGCCGGGTTCGGTGAGCCCGATCGCCGGGATGATCTCCCCGGCGAGCATGCCGGCCAGCCACGGGTCGACGACCTCGGGGCGGCCGTGGGTGGCGAGGACCACCCCCGCGAGTGAGATCGTCACCGACAGCTGCCCGATGTTGTAGTCGCTGCCCGACAGCGCCTCGAGCACCCGCCCGGCGGTCGCGCACTCCAGGCCGAGGCCCCCGCGGTCGACCGGTATCTCGACCCCGAACAGCCCGAGCCGTCCCATCTCCTCAAGCGTCGGACGATCGAACGCTCCCTCGCGCTCGCGCTCGCGATAGAACGGGGCCAGCCGCGCCTGCCCGAAGCGGCGGGCGGTGGCGACCATCTCCTCCCGCTCGGCCGTCGACACGGTCATGCGTACAGTCCGTCGATGGTCGAGGCGTAGCGCTCCTCGATCTGACCGCGCTTGAGCTTGGCG
>CAXTTD010000573.1:0-2155 GCA_964246945.1 uncultured Solirubrobacteraceae bacterium
GTACAAGCAAGGAAGCGTGAGGAGGAAGGTGCGGCGTATCGCAAGCAGCTGAGCTACGACGTGGTTGCATGGCCGTTTAGTCACACCTCGGCTCGCTCGAACACCTCCCAGGTGTTGGTGATCACGCCGGTCACCCCGAGCGGGAGCAGCGCGCGGAGCCTCCGGGGGTCGTCGACCGTCCACGCGAACAGCTCCGCGCCGTGGTCCCGCACCGCGGCGATGAGGCGGGGGGTGACGACGCCCCAGTGGGCCATGATCGCGTCGGCTTCGCCGGCGGCGAGCGTGCGGGCCACTCGGGCGGGTAGCGCCCGACGCAGGTACGCGAGCATCGCGAAGGCGCCGGGCCGGGTGAGCCTCGAGGCGAGGTAGTCGCGGCGGGCGAGCGGGACCGACAGCCCGAGCGTGAGCCCCGGGGCGCAGTCGCGCAGGGCCCGCAGTGAGGTGAGGTGCATCGTCGAGACGAGCGTGCGATCGGCGATCCCGGCCCCGTCGATCGCCGCGGCGACCGCGCGCTCGTAGCCGGTGGCCTTTACGTCGACGTCGAAGCGCATGGCGGGGCCGACCGCGGCGGTGAGCTCCCGCAGTGCGTCGGCGAACCCAAGCTGTCCTGGCCGGGCGAGCACGCCCGGATCGTGGGCGACGACGAGCTCGCCGTCGGAGCGGGCGAGCACGTCGAGCTCGACCATGTCCCAGGCTTGACCCGCGAGTCGCGCGCGCAGACCCGACAGCGGCCGTTCCGGGGAGAGGATCGAGTGCCCGACGCGGAGAACGGGCGCTGCGGGTGCGGGGGCCATCGCCCCGCAGGCTAGGCGCCGCCGTTGGATGCGGCGGCTCGCGCTGCCGCTCTCCGGTCCTGCACTGGTGTCTCGCGGCTGAAGTTCGTTAGCGGGTGGCTTTGGCGAGGATCTCGTCGGGGTTCTTCGGAAGCGGGGCCGTCCGAATCATCACACCCCTTTCCTGATCGCCGCCGACTCGCGCAGGGCGGCGGCGACCTCCGCGGCGCACGCTTCCCAGGTAAACCGCCCTGCGAACTCGCGAGCGGCGACCCTCATCTCCGTCTGCCGGGCAGGATCGAGCAGGGCCGCCGCTGCCGCCGCGAATGCCGTGGCGTCGGGTGGGGCGAGCAGCCCCGAACGCCCGGCGTGCAGTGCCTCGCCGGTTGCGGTCCCGGAGGCGGCGATGACTGGCAGGCCCCGCGATTGGGCCTCGGCGACGACGAGTCCGAAGCCCTCCAGGGTGGAGCCGAAGAGCAGAAGCTCGGCGCCGTCGTAGAGGGCCCACTTGCGCGGATCGCTCACCCGGCCGAGAAGGCGGACGCGGTCGGCGACCCCGAGCGCCCGAGCGTGCGCTTGCAATGGCTCGCGGAGCGGACCGTCTCCTGCGAGTAGAAGCGAGGCGGGATGGTTGGCCCGCGCGAGCGAGGCCAGCGTCTCGATCGCGAGCTCGGGGCGCTTGCGCGCCTCCAGTCGGCCAACGTAGAGCAGTCGCAGGCCGTCCGCCGGCCAGCTCGCGCTCGGCTCGGGCTCATGGCGGCCGGGACCCTCAACCCCGTTGTAGGCGATGCGAATGCGCGAGGGATTGATCCCGGAGGCGATCAGCTGTGCCCGGGAGTGCTCGGAGACGGTGAGCACCAGGTCAGCCTGGCGCAGGATCGCTGCCTCGAATCGGCGCCACCGTGGCTCGAAGTGATGGTGATGGATAACGACCGGCACCTGTGAACGACACAGCGCTTGCGCGGCCAGCAGCGACGGTCCCGTGTACCGGACCGACGGGCCGCGCAGGACGTCGACCTCGCCGCGGAGCAGGCGTCGCACAGTCCACGGGATGAACACGCGCGGCGCGGTGGTCCAGTGCATTCCCGCCGGACGATGGAGCACGCCGGCCCGCACCCCCGCCGTCGGCTCCAGGCCGTGTCCTGGCGGCAGTCCGACAAGTACTTCGACTCCGTGGTCGGGCAGACGGCGGATGAGCTCACGCTCGTAAAGCTCCCCGCCGATGTCCGACTCAGGGCCGAGCCCGTAGACACTTGGACCGCCGGCGCGCAGGAGGTGACCGTTCATCAAGCGTGTCCGTGTGCCCGAGACCCGAGGTTAGCGCCGTGCCGATGCTCGCCATGCAGATCGTCGACTACCGAGCAGCACGTACCTGGAGCGCT
>CAXTTD010000574.1:0-2153 GCA_964246945.1 uncultured Solirubrobacteraceae bacterium
GTGCCCGGCGACCCCCCGGAGCTCGCCACCGTCGCCGCCTGCTGGCCCGCGGTGATCGACATCGTCCGTCAGGGCAATCAGCTGCTCGGCGCGTTGCTCGCCGACGCCCGGCCGGTATCGCTCGAGGGCCACGACGTGACGCTGGCGTTCCCGGAGAGCAAGGCGTTCTCCAAGCGCAAGGCCGAGCAGGACGACTACCGGCGCGCGACCGCCGAGGCGCTGCGTTCGCTCGTCGGCGTGCCGCTCGCCCTCCGTTACGAGCTGCGCGCCGCTGCCGAGCTCCCCGACGCGGGGACGACGGCCGCCGAGCCCTCCGGGCTCTCTCAGGAGGAGCTCGTGCGACGATTGGTGGAGGAGTTCGACGCCCACGACGTGCTCGACGAGGATCCCGATCAGGAGGCCTGACCCATGCCGCCCCAGCCCAACATGCAGCAGCTGCTCAAGCAGGCCCAGAAGATGCAGGAGGAGATGCTCGCCGCCCAGGAGACGCTCAAGGACGAGGTGGTCGAGGCCTCGGCAGGCGGCGGCATGGTGACCGTCGCGGTCACCGGCGACCTCGTCGTGAAGTCGATCGTCGTCGACCCGCAGGCGGTCGACCCCGAGGACGTCGAGCTGCTGCAGGACATGGTGCTCGCCGCGGTCAACGAGGGACTGCGCGCCGCGCAGGAGCTCGCCGCCAGCAAGATGGGCGGGATCACTGGCGGGCTCGGCGGCGGCCTCGGGTTGCCCGGGCTCTAGACCCGGCGTCCGCTCGCCCTCGACCGACGGAGACCGTGTCCGCGTTCGCGCCGCCCGTCCAGCGGCTCATCACCGAGCTCTCGAAGCTGCCCGGCATCGGCGGGCGCAGCGCCCAGCGGCTCGCCTTCCACGTGCTGCGCGCCTCCGACGAGGAGGCGGCGGCGCTCGCCCAGGCAATCCTCGAGGTCAAGTCGCGGATCGGACTGTGCGAGGTGTGCTTCAACCTCGCCGAGGGTCTGCGCTGCCGGATCTGTGAGGACGAGCGCCGCGACCTCGCCGTCATCTGCGTGGTCGAGGAGCCCTCGGATGTGATCTCGATCGAGCGCACCCACGAGTTCTCAGGGCGCTATCACGTGCTCGGCGGGGCGCTCTCCCCGATCGACGGTGTCGATCCCGAGGATCTGCGGATCGCCGAGCTGTACGCCCGCGTCGGCGACGAGCTGCGGGAGGTGGTGATCGCCACCAACCCGACGACCACCGGCGAGGCAACCGCCCTGCACCTCGCCGCCGGGCTACGCGAGCGTGATGGCTCGCTCACCGTCACCCGCCTGGCCAGTGGGCTGCCGGTCGGGGCCGACCTCGAGTACGCCGACGAGCTCACGCTGGGTCGGGCGTTCGCGGGGCGTCGCCTCGTGTGACCGGCCTGGGGCCACCTGAGTATCGGACGCTCAAGCGGCGGGCGGCCGCGTCGGGTATGTCGCTGAGCGAATACGTGCGGCGGATGCTCGAGCGCCAGGCGAGCCGATCAATGCCTGAGGAACTGTACGTCCGGATCGGTGAGGCGATGTTCGTCGCTCTGACGGAGACGATTGACGAGCCACTGGTCACCATGGACCGCTCGCTGGCCGCCGCGGCGCGCCGCCCCACCTCGATCGAGGTGCTGCTGCTGACCACGGGCACCGACTAGATTCGCCAGCCGTGCCCGAGACGGTGGTCATGAAGTTCGGCGGCACCTCGGTCGCCGACGCGGCGCGGATCACCGCCGCCGCCCGACGGATCGTCGCCCAGCGCGAGTCGGGCAAGCGGGTCGTCGCCGTGCTCTCGGCGCGCGGCAAGACGACCGACGAGCTGATCGCGATGGCCGAGGAGGTCTCGCCCAACCCCGATCCCCGCGAGATGGACATGCTGCTGTCGACCGGCGAGCGGATCTCGTGCGCGCTGTGTGCGATGGCGATCAACGATCTCGGGCATAAGGCGATCTCGCTCACCGGCTCCCAGGCGGGGATCGTCACCGACACCTCGCACACCAAGGCGCGGATCCTCGACGTACGGGCGGACCGGATCCGGGCCGGGCTCGACGCCGGGCGGGTGGTGCTGGTCGCCGGTTTTCAGGGCGTGTCCACTAGTTACGACGTGACGACGCTCGGCCGCGGCGGCTCGGACACCACGGCGGTCGCCGTCGCCGCGGCCGAGCG
>CAXTTD010000575.1:0-2152 GCA_964246945.1 uncultured Solirubrobacteraceae bacterium
AGAACGTGAGCGTCGCGAGCGGCGGGCAGCAGCTCGGCGAGCGCGGCCACGTAGCGCGCGATCACCGTGTCGTTCGACATCCCGATCTCCTCGACAGCGGCCGATACGGTGACCGCGAGATACTGGCCATCGCCGAGCCCCGCGCTCGCGGTGCGGTCGAACACCCATTGCACCGGTGAGTCGATGCCCGCGGCGAACGGAACGTCGAGCACCCGGCGGTCGTAGACGACGTGAACGTTGACGATCGGCGACTCGCCGAGCTCCCGCAGGGCGTCCGCGTCGACCCCGCTGCCCGCGGGCAGCAGGTCGAGGGACCGCGCCGGGTCGACGGCGAGCACCACCCCGTCGGCGGTGAGCCGCTCACCACCGGCGAGCTCCACCGAGAAGACACCGCCGTCCTGCGAAGCGCTCAGCGAGGCCACCCCGGCGCGGAGCCGCACCTCGACCCCCACGCGCTCCAGGGCGTTCCGGGCGGCGACGTCGTGGATCTCCGACAGCGGCACGACCGCGTGGCCGAGATCGCCGGCGGCGGCTCCGGAGAGCAGTCCCTCCTGGAACACGTAGGCCGCCTGGGCGAGCGAGGCCTCGTCGCAGCCGAGATTCACCGTGGAGCGGGTGATGAGATCCCACAGGGCGGCGCTCGCCCAGGCGTCCTGACCGTGCTCTCGCAGCCAGTCGCCGAACGTGCGGGCGTCGGTGGCCGGATCCTCTACGTCGACGGCGGCGAGCGCGCGCATCGCGAGCGCCGCCGACACGCGCCCGCGCGGGGGCAGGAACGGGTAGCGGAGCATCGCCCCGGCGAGGTGCAGCGGGACGGGCAGGCCGGTGCGGTTCAGCCGCCCGCGGCGGACCCGGCCCGCGCCGGGTGCGATCACGGTGATGTCCAGGCGGTCCTGCAGGGTCACCTTCGCCTCCGCGCCGATCCGCTCCAGGAACGATCGGTAGGCGGTGCAGCAGCGTAGGAACACGTGCTGTCCGTTGTCCACGGGCAGGCCGTCGCGCACGAACGAGTAGACCCGGCCCCCGAGCCGGCCTCGAGACTCGACCAGCGTCACCGCGGCGCCCGCCTGCGCGCAGTCGAGAGCGGCGGTGATCCCGGCGAGTCCACCCCCGATGACGATCACCCGTCGCCGGCTCATCGCGCGGCCCTAGACGAGGCGCTGCCCGCGGCCCCGGACGCGGCGCTGCCCGCCATCCCGGACGCGGCGCTGCCGGCGGCCCCGGACGAGGCGCTGCCCGCAGTGCCGGCGGCAAGGCTGCGTGCCGCGACCCATGCCTTCTCCCACCCCGGCAGCGACACCCGGGTAACGAGCGCCTGTGCGGGGTCGGCGAGGATCCGGTCGAGGATCGTGCGGTAGATCCCGGTCATCGCCAGCAGGCACGCCGCCGAACGCCCGTCGAGGTGGTCGAGCAGGCCGAGCCCGCGGTCGAACCATTCCGCAGCGCGCTCCGCCTCGAAGCGGATGAGCGCCGCGCAGGCCTCTGGTCCACCGGCGAGCTCCCGGCACCCGAACCGCTCGAGATCCTCGGCGGGCAGGTAGATGCGGCCCATCTCGCGATCCTCGCGGACGTCGCGGACGATATTGGTGAGCTGCATCGCGATCCCGAGGTCGTCGGCGAGCGCGTCCATGCCGTCGCTCACCTCGCCGTCGGCGAAGATGGCCACGCACAGCCGCCCGACTGCCCCGGCGACCCGCCGGCAGTAGGCGACGAGGTCGCCGAAGGTCTCGTAGCGGGCCCCGCGCACGTCGAACTCGACGCCCTCGACGAGGAACTCGAGCGCGTCGACCGGCAGCCGGTACACCCGGCACGCCCAGCCGAGCGCGACCGCCACCGGGTCGCCGACCGGCGCGCGCGCCGACGCGGACACCGCGGCGAGCATCGTCCGCTCGGCGGCCAGCGCCTCGAGCTGGGCCTCGGCGGACAGCGTGCCGTCGTCGCCGATGTCGTCGACCCGCCGCGCGAACGCGTACACGGCACTCATTGCGAAGCGCTTCTCGCGCGGCAGCAGGCGGATGCCGTAGAAGAAGTTGGCCGCCTGCTCGCGCGTGATCTGCTCGCAGCGCCGGCAGCAGTGCTCGACCTCGAGCGCGGGGGCGATCACCGACCCACCGTCCTCACCGGCCCGCCAGCGCCCGGGCGAACGCGGGGG
>CAXTTD010000576.1:0-2131 GCA_964246945.1 uncultured Solirubrobacteraceae bacterium
CGATAAGCCTGACCGGCCATCACCGACCCGCGAGACCGCCGGACGATCGTCTTCTCCCCGAGGACGCGTTCGGACCGACGAGAACCCCGTGTGCGCGTTCCCGGCGATCCCCGCCAACGACGACCCGTCGGGCTGGGAGCGGTTCGCCGTCGAGTACCCGCGCCGCGTCGGCCCGCTGCAGCGCGCGCTCTCGGGGTTCTGCCGCGGCGCGGCGCCCCGCCACTGCCCGCGGGCGAGATGATCCGCGAGTCACCCTGGCTGAACCTCGCGCTCTATCCCGAGGAGCTCGACTACCCGCGGGAGCCGTCCCTCGCCCCGACGTGGCACACCCTGCAGTCGAGCGTCCGCGACACCGAGGCACCATGGTCTGGGACCGGCACGACAACACCCAGCGCGTCCATGAGCGCGGCTACGGGATCCGCCTGCCGACCTACGCGTTCGACGCGACGCAGTTCACCGGCGCACTCGACCGCGTCCTCACCGACGCGAGCCTGCACGCCCGGGTTGCCGCCGATGGTGAACGGCTGCGCTGCGCGCCCGGGACGGTGCTCGGTGCCACGCTGATCGAACGGGTCGCCCGCACCGGCGAGCCGGGCCTCGATGCGCGGCCGGCGTACGCGCCGGTAGTCTCGCGGTGATGGCAAAGCCCGGTGTCCGTCTGCTGGGCCGTCTGCGCGACCGCCGATCGCTGCCCGCCACCGACGCTGACTGGGAGCGGGTCGTCCTGCTCGAGCCGCGTCCCACCTCGTACGACCCCGTGCTCGTCAGCGACGGTGGGGGGCTTGCGTTTCCGCCCTCGGCGCTGGACGGGCCGGGCCGTCAACCGCAGCCGGGCGATCCCGCGGTCGATGCCCTGCTGGCGCAGCTCGCCCGGCAGAGGTCGGCGAGCGAGCCATCCGGGGCACCGGGTCTCACCGGCTGGCGGACGCTCGCGCGCAGCGAACGCGAGGTGCTCTTCGGCCACGGTCTCCCCCCACGCCTGGTCACGGTCGCCATGCGCAGAGACCGCCGCCGTGACGCCTGGAGCACCGTCGTCGTGACCACGGGACGGCCCCTGCGCAGCGCCCGCGATGGCATTCGCGCGTCCGGCTGGCGACTTGACCCCGCGCGCGAGCCCGCCCCCGAGGACACCGTCCTGCGGGTTCTCGTCACTGAGCAGAACCGGTCGGGCGGCGCGCGGGCCGACGGTCGCCTGCTCGCACCGGACCTACACGATGGTGCGGACGAACTCGTCCTCACCATGTTCGTCACCCCCCTGCCAGGCGTGCAACAGCCCTCGAGCTCCACTCAGGAGACCCCCGCACGCGTCGTCCTGCCCCGTCCGGTTGGGCGCCGACCGGTGAGTGACGGGGCGCTCTACGAACCAGAATGGTGACCTGGACGGCGCCGACCGTGCGATCGTCGAGGTTTCCGAACAGGTCGGGCAATGATCCGGGCCACGCCCGGGCGCACCGGATCACACCATCGCGGTATCCGCGCTGCGTTGCCGCGCGCTCACGGCACCGGCGCGCCGGCCGCGAAGCCGACGACCTGGCGGACCTGCAGCTCGATCTGGGAGCGCAGATGCGGATCCTGTGGCATTCCCGAGGGCGCCCACGCGAGGTCGACCGTGTCGATGGCGACGCCGACGGGGGTTGGCCAACCCCGCAGCGCGTGGGCCACCGCACGCAGCGCCGCCAGCGTGGAGTTGGCCGCCTGGTGCCCCGCCGCACAGGCGATGCAACCCACCGCGCGGCCGTCAAGATATGGCCTGCGGTCCTCGCGCAGGTCCTCGATGTAATCGAGTGCGTTCTTCACGAGGCCCGAGATTCCGCCGTGATAGCCCGGCGAGGCGATGAAGATGCCATCGGCGGCTCGCACCGCGTCCACCAGCTCGCCCGCGGCCTGCCCGATCGCCGCCGGGTCCGCGTCGTAGGGCGGCAGGCGCAGCGATTGGGCTCCCATCAATTGGGTGCGCACCCCAAGCCCGCCGGCGAGCTCCAGGCACGCGCCGAGCAGCCGCTCGCTCGATGACCCGGGTCGTGTGCTGCCTCCGATCCCGACGATCAGCGGCGGATCCGCTCCGTCAGACCGGCGTATCGGTGTTCGATCTGTCAACGACGGTCTCCAATCGGTCCGACATGCCGCGCCT
>CAXTTD010000577.1:0-2126 GCA_964246945.1 uncultured Solirubrobacteraceae bacterium
AACCGGAGCGCGCGACCGGGATCGGCACCACGACCATCCGCTCGCGGAGCGCCCGACGCGCCCCGTTCCCCGTGCCCTCGCCGGCCCCCGCGGCGGCGTCCGGCGAGCAGCCGAGCACCAGCGGGGCGGCGCGCAGCCGGCGGCGCTCCACCGGGCGCTGCCACAGCCCGTGGCGGCCGGGACGGTTCTCGGCGGCGGTGGCATCGAACCACACCGCACCCCGCCGCGGCCATAGCAGCGCCGCGGTCACCGAGCAGTAGATGACCGCGTCCGGCCGATGCTCGGCGAGGGCGAGTAGCGCCACCTTGCGCGCGGCGCTCGCCTGCAGGAGGTCGGTGAACATGTAGGTGCGCACCTGCCGCGGGGGCTCGGCCACGGCGGAGACGACGCGGGCGCCGACGCGGCGCAGCGCCTCGGTGAGCTCGTTCGCGCTGTACCCCCAGCCGATCGTGCCCCCGACCGAGACGACGAGGACGTCGGTGCGCGGAGCCTCGAGCATCAGGCCGGTGGGCGACCGGCGGCGGTCTCGGGCGCGAGGTCTTCGGAGAGCGAGCGGAAGCCGGGCGTGCGCACGAGCCGGATCGGCCGCAGCGGCGAGGTGCGCTCGATGAAGAAGCGGACGCCGTCGCGGTTCTCGATTGCCCGCACCGCGGACGCCTGCCGGCGCCAGGCGAGCGCCCAGATGATCGCGAAGCCGGCGGCGATCGCGGGCACCTGGGGCAGCGCGATGCCGACCGCCGCCGCGCCCAGGCAGACGATCAGCAGCGGCCACAGCCGGTTGAGCAACGCCCGCGCGGGATTCACCTCGGGCAGGGTACGCCCCGTCGGCGCGGCGGCGAGCAGCGTGGCGATCGGCGAGGAGGTCTCCGCCCGGCGCCCGAGCCACAGCCCGATCAGGCCGGCGGCGACCCACCAGCCGGCGGCGACCGGGGCGACGGTTCCGTTCCCCTGCCCGGCAGCGAGGTCGACCACGGTGACCACCGCGAGCAGGGTCGCCCCGGCAGCGCACAGGAGCACGGTGGTGCGCAGGAACTCCGCGAAGCGCACCGCTACGCGGGGGCGGTGAGCATCGCGAGCAGCTCGCGGACGCCCTCGGTGCCCGCGACGACGATGTCCGCCTCGCCCGTGATCTCCGACGGTCCCTCATCGGAGGCGACGCCGACCGCGACCGCGTGCTCGAGTCGGCCCTCGTGCTGGAGCTCGGCGAGCGCCCGGAACGCGTCAAGGTCGGTGGTGTCGTCGCCCACGTACAGGGCGTTGACGATCCCCGCGCCGGAGTCGGCGAGCAGGCGGCGGATGCCCGCACCCTTGTCGAAGGGGACCGGCGGGCGGACCTCGAGCACCTTGCGACCCCAATGGGTGGCCAGTCCCGCCTCCGCGGCGCGCTCGGCGATCGCCCGCACCGCCGCCGCGGCGGCCGCCTCGTCACGGGCACCGCGCCAGTGGAAGGCGACGATCGCGCCCTTGTCCTCGAGGCGGACCCGCAGGCGGCGGGTCTGCGCGGTGTCGGCCTCGCGGCCGAACTGCTGGACCCGGGCCACCCAGTCGGAGACCGCCTCGTCGAGACGGGCCTCGGTCCAGCCGGCGCGCAGCATCTCGACCCCGTGGGAGCCGAGGTAGGTGATCGTCCCGATCGAGACCATCGCCCGCGCCTCGGAGGCCCGCCGGCCCGACACGCAGCCGACGAGGCCGTAGCGGTCGGCGACCGCGATCAGCAGCTGGCGGGTCGACTCCGGGACGTGCGCGTCCTCGGCGTGCTCGACGATCGGCGCGAGCGTCCCGTCGATGTCGAGCAGCACCGCGGTCGCGCGTGGCTCGGTGCGGATCGGACCGAGCGTCTCGCTGGTGAGCGCAGGCGTCACGCTCGGGATTATGCCCGCTCGGACGCGTGGCCCGCGGTCCCTTAACCCGTCACTGACCAGAGGCCACATACACTCACGCGGCGTGGAAGCCCCCACCGAGGCCGTCGACCCCTACCCTGACGACCGCGCGCGCGAGGCGGGTCGCGCCCCCGTCCTGGTCGCCGCGTCCACCGGCGCGACGACGGCCCCGCGCCGGGGGTCGCTGCGGCTCGCGGGGGCGGTGCGCCGCCGGGTGCGCGGGGGCCGCCGCCGGCGCTCGGCCGG
>CAXTTD010000578.1:0-2110 GCA_964246945.1 uncultured Solirubrobacteraceae bacterium
CGTCGGTGTCGGCGTCGGCGTCGGCGAGCGCCGCCGCCAGCAGCCCGGCGACGCGCCGCTCGAACGCCTTGCGCGAGGCCCGCACCGCCCGCCAGCGCTCGCCGGACTCGATCACGTGGCGCTCCTGTTGGAACACGAGCATGTGGTCGCGGTGGGCGCACACGTGGGCGACCCACAGGGCGACGAGCGCCCGCAGCCGCTCCGCGGCCGGCGAGTCCGCTGCACCGGCGAGCAGCGCGTCGCTGGCCGCGAGCAGCGGCTCCATCAGCTGGTCGCAGATCGCGCGCAGCAGCTGCTCCTTGCCGCCGAAGTAGTGGTAGAGCGCGCCGGTGGCGAGCCCCATCGACGCCGCGAGCTCCGCCATCGTGGTCTGGTCGTAGCCGTGGCGGGCGAAGCGCTCCGCGGCGCCCGCGACGAGCTCGTCGTGCCGGCGGTCGTAGCGTGCGCGCAGCGCCGGACGGGTGGGGGGCGCGGTCATGGTCAGGTCGGGGAGACGGTTGGTCGGATCGGCGGTTGGTCGGATCAGCGGCTGATCGGCTCGAGGACGCGGCTGGCAGTGTGGGGCTCGCCGTCCCCCGCCCAAATGCTACCGAACGAACATTCGAAGTTCGAACCACAGTTCTGTATCATGCCCGCGATGGACTTTGGCTTCGACGACGAGACCGAGCTGCTGCGACGCACCGTGCGGGAGTTCGCGCGCGAGGTGGTCGCCCCCGCCGCCGGTGAGCTCGACCGCACCCACGCCTTCCCCTACGCGATCGTCGCCGAGATGGCGAAGCTCGGCTGGATGGGGATCCCGTTCCCGGAGGCGGTCGGCGGCGCCGGCGGGACGAGCCTGCAGTACGCGATCGCGGTCGAGGAGCTGACCAGTGCGGACTCGAGCGTCGCGATCACGATGTGCGCGCACACCTCGCTCGGCACCCAGCCGATCTACCGGTTCGGCACCGAGTCCCAGCAGCAGGAGTGGCTGCCGCGGCTGTGCGCCGGTGAGATCCTCGGCGCCTTCGGCCTCACCGAACCGGAGGCCGGCTCGGACGCCGGCAACGTGCGCACCCGGGCCCGGCTCGACGACGAGGGCTGGGTGATCAACGGCGCCAAGCAGTTCATCACCAACGCCGGGACCGACATCTCCGGCGTCGTGTGCATCACCGCCCGGACCGGCGATGAGGAGGTCTCGAACCTGATCGTGCCCACCGGCACCCCCGGCTACGAGCCCGGCGAGCCCTACCGCAAGATGGGCTGGAACGCCTCGGATACCCGACCGCTGGCGTTCGCCGACTGCCGCGTGCCGGACGAAAACCTGCTTGGCCCCCGCGGCGCCGGCTTCAAGCAGTTCCTGGAGGTGCTCGACATCGGGCGCATCGGCGTCGCCGCGATGGGCGTCGGTCTCGCCCAGGGCGCCCTCGACGAGGCGCTCGCCTACGCGAAGGAGCGCCGCGCGTTCGGCCGCCCGATCGCCAAGTTCCAGACGATCCAGGCCAAGCTCGCCGACCTCGCCACCGAGATCGAGGCCGCGCGGCTGCTCACCTACAAGGCCGCGTGGCTGAAGGATCAGAGCCAACCGTTCGGGCTCACCGCCGCCCAGGCGAAGCTGAAGACCGGGCGCCTTGCGGTGCGGGCGAGCGAGGAGGCGGTCCAGATCCACGGCGGCTACGGGTACATAGAGGAGTATCCGGTGTGCCGCTTCTACCGCGACGCGAAGATCCTCACCATCGGCGAGGGGACCGACGAGGTCCAGCAGATGGTGATCGCCCGCGCGCTCGGCGCCTGAGCCCCGCCCGCAGGACGTGACGCACCGCACGGCGATGTTCGACACCGTCCTCATCGCCAACCGCGGCGAGATCGCCCGCCGCATCACCCGCACCCTGGACCGCCTGGGAATCGCCTCGGTCGCGGTCTACACCGCCGCCGACCGCGCCGCGCCGCACGTACGGGAGGCGACCCGCTCGGTGCGGGTGCCCGACTACCTCGACCTCGCGGCGATCCTCGAGGCGGCGCGGGTCACCGGCGCGCAGGCGCTGCATCCCGGCTACGGGTTCCTCTCCGAGAACCCGGAGCTCGGGGCCGCCTGCGCGGAGCGGTCGATCGCGTTCGTGGGCCCGCCCGCGCA
>CAXTTD010000579.1:0-2109 GCA_964246945.1 uncultured Solirubrobacteraceae bacterium
CTAGGTCGATTATCCGCACCTCACGAACGCGCGGGAAGAGGACCCCGCCGGCAACGGTCGCCGAGTTGAATCTGGTCCCCGGTCGATTGTCGAGGTCCCGTCCTTGCTCCTCAAGGGCGCGCGAGGAGAGGTCGATTCTCAGGCTGAGGCGTGACTGGCTCACGTTCGGGCAACCGCTGGGTTGCGTCTTTCAAATCCAACTAGGGGACTGTGAGCACGATCATGGCTGTGACATCACGCCAGCTTGAGTACGAGACCGCGCCGGAGGTTGATCTGGAGGCGGTAATCGACCGCGGCGTTCGGGCTGTGTATCAGCCGATCGTCGTGCTCGAGAGTGGTGCTGTGGTGGCCTACGAAGCGCTGGCGCGCGGGCCGATCGGCTCCCCGTTTGAGACCCCGGGCGCGTTGTTCGCCGCCGCGGGCCGCGAGGGACGGCTGGCGGAGTTGGATCGCGCCTGCTGCGCAGCGGCGTTGCGCGGCGCGGAGCAGGCTGGCCTGCAGGCCCCAGCGTCGTTGTTTGTCAACATCGAACCTGAGGTCATCGACGCGGAACTGGATAGCACGAGCCGCGCGTTCCTGTTCGATCTACGCCGCCGGCTGAACATCTTCTTCGAGGTCACCGAGCGCGCGCTGACCTCACGGCCCGCGCAGCTATTGGAGACCGTGGAGCGGATGCGCAGGGCGGGCTTCGGGATCGCATTGGATGATGTCGGCGCGGATCAGCGCTCGCTGGCGTTGTTGCCACTGCTGCGTCCGGACGTGGTCAAGCTCGACATGTCGCTGATCCACAACCATCCCAGCCGTCAGTCGGGTGAGGTGATGAACGGGGTCTGCGCCTATGCCGAGCAGACCGGCGCGACCATTCTCGCTGAAGGGGTTGAGACCGAGCAGCATCTGCTCGCGGCCCGATCGCTGGGCGCGACCTTGGCCCAGGGCTGGTATTTCGGACGTCCCGGGCCGCTCGCATCGACTGCGCAGGCTCAGCGTTCCGCGGTCACGCTCGGGCTCTCTCCCCGCGTGCCGTCCAGAAGTCCCGTCGCATTGGTTCTCGCTCAGCGGGGACTTCGCGTGGGTCGCAAGGACGTGCTGCTCAGCGTCACTCGTGCATTGGAGGCCCAGGCACTCCAGCTCGGGGCTCACGCGGTAATCGCGGCCACCTTCCAGGACGTCCGTCATTTCACGCCGCGTACGCGGGCTCGCTATGAGCAGCTCGCTGCCCGCGCCGGTCTGACCGTCGCGCTCGGGATCGGAATGCCCGACCCGCCCGCCGCCGGGGTACGAGGCGCCAGCCTCTCACCCGATGATGAGCTCGTCGGGGAGTGGGACATCGCCGTGCTCGGCCCCCACTACGCCGGTGCGCTCGTCGCCCGCGATCTCGGCGACACCGGTCCCGACAACGAGCGACGCTTCGAGTTCGTGCTCACCTTCGATCGCCAGCTCGTCACCGAGGTCGCCGCCAGCCTGATCGCCCGCGTCACCGGTACTCCCCACCTCGGGCCATCGCTCGCCCCGTAGAGCAAAGTCCGAATTACCGCAATGACGCCGAGGAGAACGACGCCGGACGCCGGATTCGATCGAGTTCACTGAGCGGCGAAGCACGTGTGGCCGACGAGTTGCCGGGGCGAGTCCTTGCGTTGGCAGGGATCGCCCGAGTCGGCCACGAGGCAAGGTCCGGCCAGCTAGGGAAGATGACCCGTCTCGAATGGGCGTACGAGCATGGCGGCGCGCGCTCTTCGTGCCCGAGTCAACGGTCCTCGTCCAACTCCTGCTCCCGCCACCGCAAGCGCCACCGTCGCATTGCGAGCGCGGCCACGGAACGCAGGCGCCCGGGAGCCTGGCTGAGACGCGCTCGTCGCCGCAAGCAGTGCGCACAGCGCGCCGCGCAGAAGCGAGCTCTTACCTATGCAAAGTGAGCGGTCGTGACCAGCCGCGGGCGTTCCGCCCAGCACCCCGCCGGCGCTCAGGCCTCGGCACCCAGATCGAAGCCGAAGCCCTGCCCCGGTTTCGGTGGAGTCTGTGTGTAATCGCTACACCGAGAACCTCACCAACGGCTGCTAGTGCTGTCGGATCGCACGTCGCGCCGTCACGGACGCGGGTCGGGGAGCGTTG
>CAXTTD010000580.1:0-2105 GCA_964246945.1 uncultured Solirubrobacteraceae bacterium
GGCGCAGCCGCCGGCCCGGACCCACGCAAACCGCCTACCTCGCGGCCGGGTGCTTTGACCCTGGCGCAGGTCGTGGCCCTGGCGCAGGCCAAGAACGCCACGCTGCTCGCGGCCGAGCAAAACCTGCGTGCGGTGCGCGCCCAGGAGATCCAGGCCGGCGTCCGCACCAATCCCTATCTCACCGTCTACGGAACCGACGTCACCCAGAGCGCGACCGCGGACACCCCCTACAACTACAGCGTGCAGGTCTCGCGGCTGTTCGAGCGCGGTAACAAACGCGGGATCCGGCTGGACGCCGCGCGCGAAACTACGGCCGAGACCCAGGCGCAGCTGCAGGACACCATCCGCCAGACGCTGCTTACCGTCAAGACTGCCTTCACCCATATGCTGATCGCCAAGGAAGCCCTCGAGCTCTCCAACGCCACTCTGAAGGATTATCGGCATGAGGTCGAGATCGGCTATGACCGGTACAAAGCCGGCGATCTGGGCAAGCTGGATTACGAGCGCCTCGACCTGCAGCTCGGCAGCTTCGAAAGTGACGCCGCGAACGACGTGATCACGCTGCAGCAGGCCAGCGATCAGCTTCAGACCCTGATCGGCATTGAGTCCCCGACCACCACCTTCGACATCACCGGGGACGTCGTGCCGCCGAACATCACGCAGACCCAGGATCTGCTCGTGCAGGAAGCACTGGCCAACCGTCCGGACTATGCCGCCGCGCGCTTCGCGACCCAGGCCGCCGCGTCCAATCAGCGGCTCGCGTTCGCCAATGGCACCACGGACCCCACCCTGGAAGGAGAGTACGACCGCAGCGGTTTTGAGAACTCCGCCGGCTTTTCGGTGAATATCCCTCTACGCCTCTTCGATCGCAATCAGGGCAACAAAGAGACGGCCCGCTTCCAAACTGGCAGCGCGCGGCTTGCCGAGGTCGCCGCACGCAACCAGGTCATCTCCGATGTCGCGCAGGCCTGGGTCGGGTACACACAGGCCAAGCAGCTCTCCGATCGCTTCGGCGACCATTATCTGGACGAGTCGCATGACGTGCTCACGATTGCCCAGTATGCCTTTCAGCACGGCGGGATCGCTCTGATCGATTATCTTGACGCTCTCCGCGACTCGCGGTCCTCGACCAGCGACGCTCTCAACGCCTATCAGCAGACCTGGCTGGCGATCCATCAACTATCGGCGGCCTCCGCAAACGAGGTCACGCCCTAGGGACAAGCCCGGCGGGATGCAGGGTCAGCAGCGGATAGTATGAAGGCAGCGCGGGGCTCGATTCGGATCTGGCCCCGCGGTACTGGCCCCGCACTTACGGGCCCGCAGTGTTGGCGCGCTGAAAGTAACCCTGGAGACGACGAACCTGAACAAACCCCGTGCAACACCGGCTACGTCGGGGCAGTTTGTGCCCGGCGAAGTCTCTCCCCTCGCAGCCCTGCGGCAGCAGTACCTGCGAGAGGAAAGCACACCGCTGGCCGAGCTCGAAAGGGCTCTCTCGCGGTCCAACTCCAATGCGAACCATAATGTCTATTTGGCCAGAGACACGAACTGGTCGCGCCGCGAAGCCGGCAGGCTGCGCCCGGCAGATGCCGGCGTTCAGCCGCTTTGGGGCGTTCCTGTAAGTCTCAAGGACTGCTTCGACCTGGAGGGTTTCCCCACCTCCTGCGGGTCCAGTTTCTACAAGGAGCATAGCGGCGTGTCGGCGACCGACTCCGCGCTGGCGACACAGCTGCGTTCGGCGGGCGCGGTGATCACGGGCAAGACTCACCTGCATCAGCTCGCCTACGGGATCACGGGCGAGAATCGGGACTTCGGCGACTGCGTTCAGCCACGCGACAGATCCGCTCTCACGGGCGGCAGCTCCAGTGGCGCCGCCGCCAGTGTGCAGGAGGGCTCCGCCCTGGCCGCCATCGGCACGGACACCGGCGGTTCCATACGCGTGCCGGCCGCGCTCTGTGGTCTGGCCGGCTATCGCTCCTCCATCACCCTGAACACCGCAGCCCGGTGGCGCGGGGGCGCGCACCTCGCCAGCACCTTCGACACCATCGGGTGGCTGTATCGCGATCTCCGCGATGGTCCGCTGCTGGCCACCGCCCTGTTCGATTTCG
>CAXTTD010000581.1:0-2102 GCA_964246945.1 uncultured Solirubrobacteraceae bacterium
CTGGTGGGCTGTGGGCGCTCGGGCGCCCCCGGCCCGCGCCGGCTGGCCGCGGGGCGACTGCTCATCTACTCGAGCCTGCCTCTGGTCGGAGCCCCGGCGCAGAGCGGGCGGGCGGTGCTCGCCGGAGAGCGACTCGCGCTCGATGCCGTCCACGGGCGCGTCGGGCGCTACACGATCGCGCTGCGCTCGCTTGATGACGCGACCCGCGCGAGCGGCGGCGCCAATGCCGGTCAGACGAGCGCCAACGCGTCGCGCGCCGCCGGGGACTCGCGCACCATCGGCTACCTGGGGGACCTCAACTCCGGCGCGACCGCGGTGTCCCTGCCGCTGCTCAGCCACGCCGACATCCCTCAGATCAGCCCCCTGAGCACCGCGCTCGGGCTCACCCGCGGGGGGCCCGGCGCCGCGCCCGGGGAGCCCGAGAAGTACTACCCCTCGCACGTCCGCACGTTCGCCCGGGTGGTGCCCAACGACGGCGTGCAGGCGGCCGTTCAGGTGGCCCTGCAGCGCGCCGCCGGCTGCTCGCGCGTCTACATGGTGTACGACGACGAGGTCGAGGGCCGTGACGCCGCCGACACCTACGAGGTGAGTGCCCGCCGCGCCGGTCTGCGCGTGCTCGGCTTCACCCAGTTCGACGTCACGATGCGTGACGAGTCGTCGCTCACCGCCACGCTGCGGCGCCTGGCGCCGAACTGCGTGCTGATAAGCGCGCTCATCCAGAATCACGCCGCCGCGGTCACCGACGCCGTCGGTCGCGCGCTGCCTCACGCCCGCCTGTTCATCGCCTCTCCGCTCGCGGTGCCGGGGTTCGTCGACCCGGCACTCGGCGGCGTCTCCGAGCGCCTCGACCCGCGCCTGGAGATCACCGACCCGACGCTCGCTCAGAGCGACTATCCGCCGGCCGGCCGCCGACTCTACACCCGGTTCGCCCGTCGCGACGGCGCCGGTGCCCCCGATGCGATCTGGGGCGACGCGGCGATGCAGCTGCTGCTCGACGCGATCCGCCGGGCGAGCGCCGGGGGCCGTGGGATCACGCGCACCCGCGTGCTCTCTGCGATCTTCGCCACCCGCCGGCTGACCAGCGTGCTCGGCACCTACTCGATCGAGCCCAGCGGTGACACCACCCTGAACCGCTTCGGGGTGTACCGGGTGCGTGACGGCCAGCTCGTGTTCTGGAAGGCGGTGCGGGGGTAGGCGAAGCGCGTCCGTCTGCCGCGTGGTCCGCGGCCGTCGGCCATGGGCCCGCTGCGTCGGGAGCTCGCTGCGGCGGGAGCGCTGCGTCGTGAGCCCGCTGCGTCGTGAGCCCGCCGCGTCGTGGGTTCCGCCGCCACCGCCTGCGCACCGCGGTGTCCGTGCCCCGCGAGGGCCCTGCAGATCGCACACCGGTGTCTGCCCCGAGCCAAGGATGCGAGGCCGAGTGCGTCTCGCTAGAAAGATCACACCGACAGCGATTCACGAGACCTTGCGTGTGCGATTGTGCGGGCTCGCCGGGCTCGCCGGGCTCGCCGGGCCGCGGGCCTGAATCTCACATTCGATCGCGAGCGCTGACGGACGCGGTCACTTGACCTCATCCCGCGCTCACGATCGCACGCCGGCTGCGAGCGACGTGCCCGGTTGTGCGAAAAGTGCGAAAGGTGCGGAAGCGCCGCTGGAAATGAGCCTAGGTCGGCCCCGGGTACAGTCGCCGGCTGCCGACTTGGTCGCCGACGTCGAGCTCGCTTCGTGGTTGGACGAGCAGCCGCCCTACTCGGTGCCGGATCTTGCCGCCTGGCGGGCCGCCGTCGCCGAGCGCGCCCGGCGTTGCCCCCGCGAGGTCGAGCTGTCGCGCGTCGTCGTCGACCTCCGGGCCGACGGGTGCCGGGGCGCCTCTACGTGACCGGCGGCGCCGGCGACACCGGCTCGATGCTCGTGTACCTGCACGGCGGCGGCGGGACGATCGGCTCGATCGACGGCCATGATCGACTGTGTCGCGCGATCGCGGCCGGCGCCGATGTGCGCGTCCTCTCGGTCGGCTACCGCCTCGCTCCCGAGCATCCCTGGCCGGCGTCGGTCGACGACGCCGTCGCCGTACTGCGCTGGGTGGCGACAGCGCCCGGTGCGCT
>CAXTTD010000582.1:0-2102 GCA_964246945.1 uncultured Solirubrobacteraceae bacterium
TCGCAGGACACGGCGGCGGCGATCTCGGAGGCGGGGGGGACGGCACTCGCCCTCGAAGTCGACGTCACCGACTCCGCAGGGGTCAGCGAGGCAGTGACCCGCGCCACCGGCGAGCTGGGGCCGATCGACGTCCTCGTCAACAACGCCGGCTGGGACGATCTCATGCCGTTCCTCGCCACCGACGAGGCATTCTGGGACCGGGTGCTGGACATCAACTTCAAGGGCGCGCTGCGGCTCACCCACGCGGTGCTGCCCGGGATGGTCGAGCGCAAGTGGGGACGGATCGTCTCGATCGGCTCCGACGCCGGCCGGGTCGGCTCCTCGATGGAGTCGGTGTACTCGGGCGCCAAGGGCGGGATCATCGCCTTCACCAAGACGGTCGCTCGGGAGGTGGCCCGCTCGGGGGTCACCCTCAACGTCGTCTGCCCGGGGCCGACCGACACCCCGATGATGGCGGAGACGACCGCGAAGGCCGAGGACGCCGAGGCGGTGCTCAAGGGGATGACCCGGGCGATCCCGATGCGCCGCCTCGGTCAGCCCGAGGAGGTCGCCGCCGCGGTTCGCTTCTTCGCCGACGACAGCGCCGGCTTCATCACCGGTCAGACGCTGTCGGTGAGCGGCGGCCTGACGATGGCCTAGTGGTCCGCCCGCCCGCACGCTCCTGTCAACCGCATCCGAGACACACCGAAGGAGAGCCCCATGCTCGACGGACTCGAGGACGTCCTCTACGAGATCGATTCCGGTCTCGCCACGATCACCATCAACCGGCCCGACCGCTTCAACGCGTTCCGCGCAAAGACCGTCGACGAGCTGATCCGCTGCTTCAAGCACGCCTGGGTGAGCGGGGACGTGGGCGTCGTCTGCCTCACCGGGGCCGGGGAGCGCGCCTTCTGCGCCGGCGGCGACCAGAAGCAGCGCAACGAGACCGGCGACTACGGACCCTCCGAGAGCGGGTTGTTCGAGATCGAGTCGATGCACCGCGTGCTGCGGGACATCCCCAAGCCGGTGATCGCGGCGGTCAACGGGTTCGCGATCGGGGGCGGTCATGTCCTCCACGTGCTCTGCGACCTGACGATCGCCTCCGAGAAGGCGGTGTTCGGCCAGAACGGGCCGCGGGTCGGCTCCTTCGACGCCGGTCTCGGGAGCGGATACCTCGCCCGCGTGGTCGGCGAGAAGCGGGCCCGGGAGATCTGGTTCCTGTGCCGGCAGATCGATCCCTTGACCGCCCTGTCCTGGGGCCTCGTGAACGCCGTCGTGCCCGCCGATGAGCTGATGGCCGAGGTGCGCAAGTGGGCCGACGAGATGCTCGCCCTGTCACCGACCGCGCTGAAGGTTCTCAAGACCTCGCTGAACACCGACACCGAGCACTTCATCTCCGTCGGTCAGATGGCGTATACCACGCTCGAGATGTTCACCCCCACCGCCGAGGCTGCCGAGGGCATCAACGCGTTCAACGAGAAGCGCCCGCCCGACTTCTCGCCCTACCGCGGCGTCTGACCGCGTCCACGCGCGTCCGTGCCATGACCGGCCCTGCGGCACCGCCCGAGGACTGTGCCGGCCTGCGGGTGCTCGACCTCTCGAGCAACATCGCGGGCCCGCTGGCGGCGATGGGCCTCGCCGACCTCGGCGCCGACGTGATCAAGGTCGAGCGGCGGGGGGTGGGGGACGACTTCCGCTCCCTGTATCCGCGCTACCGCGGGACGGGCACGCTGTTCCTCGCCTTCAACCGGGGCAAGCGCAGCGTCGAGCTCGACCTCGCCTCGCCGGAGGGACGGGATGCGCTGCTGCGGCTCACGGAGACCGCCGACGTGCTCGTCGAGAGCTTCGGCCCCGGAGTCACCGACAGGCTCGGGATCGACTTCGACACCGTGGCGGCACGCAGCCCGCGCCTCGTCTACGCGAGCGTGTCGGCGTTCGGGGACGGCGAGCTCGGGCGACGGCTGCCCGGCTACGACTCGCTCATCCAGGCCTACTCGGGGATGATCGCGATCACCGGGCATCCCGACGGTCCGCCCACCCGGGTCGCCCCGTCCTCGGTCGATCTCACCACCGGCGCGTGGCTCGTCGTCTCGATCCTGCTCGCGTTGCGCCGCCGGGAGTAC
>CAXTTD010000583.1:0-1514 GCA_964246945.1 uncultured Solirubrobacteraceae bacterium
GAGCGGGGGCCCGCGCGGGCCGCCCCGCCCCCACGCCTGAGCCCGCTCGCCGCCCGCCGGATCGCCCTGCTCGCCCAGGGGTTCGGCCGCCGACGTGCCGGGGCGGGTGATCCGTGGCCTAGCTCGGCGCGCATCGCCGGGCTGGTAGAGCGGCTCGGGCTGCTCCAGCTCGACTCGGTGAACGTGTTCGTGCGGGCTCACTACATGCCGGTGTTCTCCCGGCTCGGCGTCTACGACCGCGCGGTGCTCGACCGGCTCGCGGGACACGTGAACGGTCCCGCCACCCATCCCCGGCCCTCTCGGGGGCACCGCCGCCTGTTCGAGTACTGGGCGCACGAGGCCTCGCTGCTGCCGCTCGCGACCCATCGGCTCGTGCGCTGGCGAATGGACAACCTGGAGAGCGCGTGGGGTTCGATGCAGCGGATCATCGATGAGCAGCCCGACCTCGTCGCCGAGGTCCTCGAGCTGGTGGCGGCGCAGGGCCCGATCCGCGCCGGCGACACCGGCTTTCGCCGGCCGAGTCCGGTGGCCGGGGAGATGTGGAACTGGCACCACGGCAAGGTCGCGCTCGAGCACCTCTTCTACACCGGGCAGGTGACCGCTGCGCGGCGGATCAACTTCGAGCGGCTCTACGACCTCACCGAACGCGTGCTGCCCGCGGCGGTGCTCGCCGCGCCGACGCCGTCGCGTGAGGACGCCCAGCGCGAGCTCATACGGATCTCGGCGCGGTCGCTCGGCATCGCCACCGAGCCGGACCTCGGCGACTGGTTCCGCCTGCCGCGCGCGGACTCCAAGGCGCGGGTCGCCGAGCTCGTCGACTCCGGCGAGCTGCGGGCGGTGTCGGTGCGCGGCTGGGAGGCGCCGGCCTACCTGTGGCACGAGGCGCCGCGGCCCCGCGCGGTGCGCGGGCGGGCGCTGCTCTCGCCGTTTGATCCGCTCGTGTGGTTCCGGCCGCGGGCGCAGCGGCTGTTCGATTTCCGCTACCGGATCGAGATCTACGTCCCTGCGCCGCAGCGGGTGCACGGCTACTACGTGCTGCCGTTCCTGCTCGACGAGGCGCTCGTCGCCCGCGTCGACGTGAAGTCCGACCGGGCCGAGTCCGTGCTGCGGGTCCAGGGCGCGTTCGCCGAGCCCGGTGTCGAGGTCGACCGGGTCGCCACCGAGCTCGCGGCGGAGCTACGGGTGTGTGCGGCGTGGCTGGGGCTCGAGGGCGGAGTGCAGGTGGTCGACCGCGGCGACCTCGCGCCGGCGCTCGCCCGGGCGCTTGCGGGCTGAGTGCGGCTCCCGGGCGGGCTGAGTCCGACTCGGGGAGTGCGGTGGTCCAGCTGCCCCGAAACTCCCAGACTGAGGCTTGTCTCCGGAGTCCCGCGCTCAGCGACCCCGCGGCGGCTCGTCCGCGGGACACTGGGAGGTTGAGAGGGAGCTACGACCGTTGAACGTCCCAGAATGCGGCCGAGCGGCGACAGCGAGCCGGCGGCGAGCCGGCCTGAAATGAGGCGGCGGGCGCCCACTGC
>CAXTTD010000583.1:1524-2099 GCA_964246945.1 uncultured Solirubrobacteraceae bacterium
CCCGGCAGTGGGCGCCCGCCGCGTGGCTGTCAGCTCTTGGCGGGAGTCCGGGGGCGCCGGGAGGGCTTGGTCTTCAAGCCGGCGGCGCTGCTCCCCACGCGCGTGGGCGCGTCGCGCTTGGCCGCCGCCGCCGCGGCCGGCTTGCGCGCGTACTTGGCGATGAACTTCTCGGTGAGCTCGTGCGCCTCCTCGTCCGGACGCTGGTGCATTGGGGACTTCATGAGGTAGCCGCTCGGGCCGTCGAGCTGGCCGGCGAGGCCGCTGTTCATGGCGAGCTTGCAGCAGCGCACCGCGTCGGTGACGATTCCGGCCGAGTTGGGGGAGTCCCACACCTCGAGCTTCAGCTCCGCGGTGAGCGGCACGTCACCGAACGCCTGGCCCTCGAGCCGGATGTGGGCCCACTTGCGGTCGGTGAGCCACGGCACGTAGTCCGAGGGACCGACGTGGACGTCCTCGGGCGGGAGCTCGTGGCCGACGATCGAGGTGACGGCGTTGGTCTTGGAGATCTTCTTGGACTCCAGGCGCTCGCGCTCGAGCATGTTGAAGAAGTCCATGTTGCCGCCGACGTTGAGCTG
>CAXTTD010000584.1:0-2093 GCA_964246945.1 uncultured Solirubrobacteraceae bacterium
CGTTCACGTCGAATGCGCCGTCGCATGCCGCGGTCGGGGATAGCTACACGCCGACGGGGTCCGCGTCGAGCGGTTTGTCTCCGGTGATCACCGTCGATTCCGCTTCAAGCGGCGTGTGCAACATCGCCAGCGGGACCGTGAGCTTCACCAGCACCGGATCGTGCGTCCTTGACCTCAACCAGGCCGGCAACAGCAGCTATGCCGCCGCGCCGCAGGTCCAGCAGACGATCACCGTCAACGCCGCCTCCCAGACGGGAACGACCACCTCGACCACAACTACGCCGGTAATCAACGCGCCGGTCAACCAGATCGCTCCCACGATCTCGGGAACCCCGACGCTTGGCGCGGTCTTGGAGGCGAGCGTCGGCGGCTGGACGGGCACGGACCTCACCTACCGCTATCAGTGGCTGCGCGACGGGGTTCCGATCCCCGGCGCGACCGGCGCCAGCTATCTCATCACTACCGCGGACTCCGGACACGACCTTTCCGTTCGGGTTGTGGCCAGCGACGGTACGAGCAGCGTCACCGCGGTCAGTGCGACGGTTCTTGCTCTGAAGGTCGACAGCCGTGGGTGCACCGCCCCGTCGGGCCGGCTGACCGCAAGCGCGATCGGCTCAGTCAAGCTTGGAATGACTCGCCCTGAGGCTCGGCGGCTGGTCGCCTCCACCCAGCGGCTCAACAGCTACACCGACAACCTCTGCCTCGCCGGCGGATATGGCATCCGCGTGGGGTACGGGAATGCGACAATGCTCGGCCACGGGAAGCTCCGGCGGTCGCTGAGCTCCCGGATCGTGTTCGCCACCACCGCGAACCCGTACTACTCCCTGGATGGTGTGAGGCCCGGGATGACGGTCGCTTCAGTCACCCGGCGTCTGCACCTCGGCCGCCCAATCCATATCGGACCGAACACCTGGTACGTGATCCCCGGCACGAAAGCCAACCACGTTCTGAAAACCCGCCACGGCGTCATTCAAGAGATCGGTGACCTCAACCGCGCGCTCACTCTCACCCGCGACCGACAAGGCCGACTGCTCCGCCTCTTCTAACCCCCACGCGAAGGAAAACTTGCCGGGTGCTCGGCGGGTGACTGACTGCTGAACGGTGATGTTCAAGCCGCCGCAGCGGCACAAGGTCTCGCCGACCCGCTCCATAATCGTCCTGGCTGAGGGCCCTACTTTCTGAGCTCAGCAGCCGTTTCAAACAGTTCACGCACGGCATCGCGCCGAGGTGGGCCGCGTCACGCAGCGCATCGCCGCCTCCCTCCCGGCGGCGGCGCGAGCCTGCGCCCGTGCAAGATCATCTGAGGTCTCACACGGCGTTTGGAGCGCCTTCGGCTGGTAACGAACCTTGGTTGACAGCCAAGGCGGCCAACCCGGTTTACATAGGCATCGTAGGACCTACAAGACGACACGAAGCCCTGGATTGGCTGCTCCTGTGTCAAGTGAATGTCGGTATTTGCGAGTGTGAGCGATTGATCAGGGTCGGCGGGGCGCCGGGTGTCGCGGCGGTGTAGAGCAGCCGCCAGATGCGGCGGGCGAGGTGGCGTTTGAGGCAGCGGATGGCTTCGCGTTTGGTTTTGCCTTCGGCGTGTTTGCGGTCGAGGTAGAGGCGGGTGTCGGGGTCGGTGCGGGCGCGGGAGAGCGCGATGATGTGCAGGGCGCGGTTGAGCTGGCGGTCCCCGCCGCGGTGTAGCCGGTGGCGCTGGGTGTTGCCGGAGCTGGCGGGGACGGGTGCGGTGCCGGCGTGTCGGGCGAAGTGCCCGTCGGTCGGGAAGCGTTGAGCGCCGGCGGTGTGGCCGATGATGATCGCGGCGGTCACTGTCCCGCAGCCGGGCTGAGCGAGCAGCTGCGGGGCGTGCGCGTCGAGGAGGGTGTCGAGCTCGGCGAGCAGTTCGCGTTCCTCGCGGCCGATCTCGCTGATCTGTCGCAGCAGCGCTCGAGCGACTCTGAGCCTTGGGCAGGCGGCCAGTTGCGCGAGCTGCCGGGTCAGGCGGGCGCAGACCCGCGGTCCTTGCAAAGCGGCGGGAACGAGCTGCGCCTCGAGCTCGGGGGCGAGGGTGACCAGGTGCCAGCGCAGTCGGTTGATGATCCGGG
>CAXTTD010000585.1:0-2086 GCA_964246945.1 uncultured Solirubrobacteraceae bacterium
CCGGCGGGGCGGCCGGGGATGCCGGCGGGGGCTCGAGCGTGGACGGAACGTCGGGCAGCGGCCCGGCGGCCAGCGATGCGAGCTCGCCGGAGATCACCCGCGCCCAGGCTCGCTGCAGCGGCGAGCGGGCGAGCCGCCCGCGGGCCGCGGCGACCTCCTCATCCGGGAGCTGCCCGAGCAGGTAATCGCAGATCCGCCGACGGTCCTCAGGATCCAGCGCCGTCGGTGGCCCCAGTGCGTCGAGGGCCGCCCCCGCGCGGTCACGCACCGCCTCGGGCTCGATCGAGAGCAGTCGCCCGATCTCCGCGTAGCTGCGCCCGCGGCCGAGCACGAGCTGGAGCACGGCCCGCTGATCGCCGGGCAGGGACTCGAAGGACGCCATCCGGCGTAGCGTAGATGAGCGACCGCACCGGCTCGGTGGGGGAGGACCCGCCACCCCGGACCCGGGCGGGCCGCCGCTATCGTCCGCGCCCGCCATGGAGATCGAGACTCCCTATCGGCCCGGGGGCTTCGATGCGCTCTACGGGCTGGTCATCACCGAAGCCGGCACCGAGACGATGCGGGGCGAGGTGCGCGTCCGCGACGAGCTGCTCCAGCCGGCCGGCCTCGTCCACGGCGGCGTCTACGCGGCGATCGCGGAGTCGATCGCCTCGCTCGGCACCGCGCTCGCCGTGCTCGACGACGGCTACGTGGCGATGGGCAGCTCCAACCTCACGAGCTTCACCCGCCCGATCACCGGGGGCACGATCCACGCCGTGGCCCGCGCGCGCCATCGCGGCCGCACGAGCTGGGTATGGGAGGTCGAGATCCTCGACGACGCGCAGCGGCTGTGCGTGCTCTCACGGGTCACCGTGGCCGTGCGCGCGCTGCCGGCCGCTGCGCCGTCCCGATGAATCACGACCGAGCGTGAGCCCAACGAGCCCGTGAGCGGCGCGGGCGAGGCGAGCGTCGGTGGTGAGCCGCTCGCGCGTGTGGGCCTTGCCGACGTTCTCAGCGCCCGAGCGATCGCCGGTGCGCGCTCGGTGGCCAGCAGCAGGTCGACCGCCGCCGAGGCGTCGAGGACGATCACTCGGCGGGATCAGTCCCCTGAGCGCTCGCGCGTCAGGTGGGCGGCGCGGCGGCGGACCGTTGTGCCCCCGGGAGCAGTCGACGGGAGCCCGTCGACGGGAGCGACGACATGGAATCTATGCCACCGCCCGCGTCGGCTGCGGTGGCTTCTGGACACGCACCCGCATCCCTGCGACGAGGGGCGAATCGTGCCCGCCCTGCGGGCACTACAGGACAACCGGTTCCCGCGCCACTGACCAGGGGGCAGTTCTGCCCGCCCCGCATCTGCCCGCACACGGCGAGCAGCGTCCTCGGAGTCTCCCGTCGCTGCCGCGACGCCACGACTCCCGCGCCCCGCCACCCTCAGTTCTCGCGAGTCAACCAGCACCGACCGGCGGCGGCGAGCCCTTGAGTGGGCGGTTTCGCAATCACGCCGCGCTCGGCGGCGTCTGACTGCGACTGACGGGCGGCGGCGCACCCGACGAGACCACCAGTACGCCTTGGTGCGCCGCCACCCGCCATCCACGCCCAGCCACTCACCCATCATCCACCTACTTGCGAGACCGGCCGCTCGCGACTAGCCGTTGCCGACCACGGTCCCGGCGCGGGCGCCGGCGCCCCGCCCGAGCCAGCGCAGGGCGAACGCGCGCAGCCGCGCCGCGTCGTCGCTGCGCAGCATCCGGGTCCACGCGAGCGCGGTGATCTGCGACAGGCCCGCCCGGCGGGCGAGGATCACCGCCTGCCCCTCCGCCGCGAGCGCCGGCGTGAACCGCGGCGCGATGTGATCGGCGACCGCCTGGAGTCCGCGCGGCGCCGTGGAGCCGCTGTACAGGAACACGACGTCCCCGAGTGAGAGCGCCTGCAACAGCTGATCGTTGCTGAGGCCCGCTCCGTTGCGCGCGACCGCGACCGGGACGTGGGGACCGCTCGTCGGCGGCGAGGAGTCGTAGGCAGGGTGAGCGGCACCGGGGGCGAGATGGCGATCCCCCTGGTCGCGGTAGGCGGTGCCGGGTGCCGACACCCCGGAGTGAAGCGAGAG
>CAXTTD010000586.1:0-2071 GCA_964246945.1 uncultured Solirubrobacteraceae bacterium
GGGGCGACGAGCCCGGCGGTGACCGCCGCCCCGAGCAGCACCCCCGGGATCCCCGCCCCTGGGTGGGTGCCCGCGCCGACGTGGTACATGCCGGCGACGCCTCGGACGCGGTTGGGCGGGCGGAACAGCGCCGACTGGTGCAGGGTGGGCTCGAGCGAGAACGCGTTGCCGGCGACCGCGCCGAAGCGATCCCGGAAGTCGACGGGAGTGCGGTGGTGCTCGACCGCGATCGAGGAGGCGAGGCCGTCGAGGCCGAAGCGCCGCTCGAGGTCGTCGATCAGGCGGTCGCGCAGCTGCGCCTCGGCGGAGGCCCAGTCGATGTCGGCTTCGAGGTTCGGAACCGGGAGCAGGATGGCGAGCGAGTCCCCACCGGGGCGGGCCATCCCGGGCTCGGTGCGCGCCGGGGCGTGAACATAGGTAGAGAGCGTGGCGGGCAGCTCGCGGCCGCGCGTCACCGTGGAGATGAACCGCCGGTAGTCCTCGCCGACGAGCAGCGTGTGATGGCGCAGACTCGGCTGGACCGCGTCGAGCCCGAGATACAGCAGGAAGCACGACATCGTCGGCCGCAGCGCGCGCGGTCCGGGATCGCGTCCGAGCAGCGCGTCGGTGCGCAGCACGTCGGCGTTGGAGATAACGACGTCGCCGGCGATCCGCTCCCCGTCCGCGAGCCGGACGCCGCGCACGCGCCCGCCACGGGTCTCGACGTGGACGACCTCGGCGTCGCAGCGGACCTGCAGCGGCCGGGCGAGCGCCTCCACGAGCGCGTACACGCCACCGTCGCTGTACCAGCCGCCGTCGATCGCTTGCAGGTAGACGAGCGCGCCGTAGATCGCGGGCACCCGGAACGGGTCGCCGCCGATGAACAGCGAGTGGAAGGAGAACGCCTCCCGCACCCGGGGATCGGAGAAGCGCCGGGCGACGAAGTCGTACAGCGGCCCCGCCGCCCGGTGGCGGATCATCATCGGCAGCACCGACGCGAACGCGCCGAGGTCCTGCATCGGTCGCTGTCCAGCGGCGAGGATGCCATGCTCGTAGATCGGGCGCAGATCCTCGAGGAAGGGCCGGACCTGCCGCGCGTCGCGCTCGGAGAAGCGCGCGACCTGCTCGGTGAGGCCCTCGGCGGAGTCGACGAACTCGAACTCCCGCTCCTCCCCCGCCCAGCGGATCCGGTAGAGCGGATCGAGTCGTCGCAGCGTCACCTCGCGGTGCAGGTCGAGGCCGGCGGCGGCGAAGGTGTCCTCGAGCACCCACGGCATCGTGATCAGCGAGGGCCCGGTGTCCCAGGTGAAGCCGCCATCGCGGATCTGGCCGGCGCGTCCACCGGGGCGTGGCTCGCGCTCGAGCACAGTCACCTCGACGCCGAGGCCCTGCAGGCGCAGCGCGGCGGCGAGCCCGCCAAGACCGGCGCCGATCACCACCGCCCTCATCACGGACACGACCTACCGGTGACGGATACGATCAACATCAGGTTGAAACTTAGCCAACATCCTGTTGAGCATGCCGCCAACGGCGCGGAGCCGATCCTCATCCTCGGGGCGGGCCTGTCGGGGCTGTCGCTCGCCGACGCGCTCGTGGAGGGCGGCTGCCGCGCCCCGCTCGTGCTGGTCGACCGCCGCCGGCGCTGGAAGGAGGACCGCACCTGGTGCACGTGGCTCACCGGGCCGCTGCGCTACGCCGAGCTCGCCCGCCACCGCTGGTTCGCCTGGGAGCTCCGCCGCGGCGCGGAGCGGACGCTGGCTCGCACCGAGCGCCATCCCTACATCCACATCGCCGCTCACGCCGTCTACGACCACGTCCTCGCCCGCCTCGACGCCCACCCGGCCGTCGAGATCCGCGCCGGGGAGCGGGTCCTCGGGATCGGCGGCTCGGGAGCCCGGCCGATCGTGCGCACGACGCGCGAGACCCTCGAGGCGGGACTCGTGATCGACGCGATGGGGGCCCGCAGCCCGCTGCTCGCCGGCGAGGCCGCGTCGGATCCAGGGCTTGCCCAACGGTTCCTCGGCTGGGAGATCGAGACCGACGGGACCCCGTTCGACGCCACGTGCGCGACGCTGATGGACTTCCGGGCGGC
>CAXTTD010000587.1:0-331 GCA_964246945.1 uncultured Solirubrobacteraceae bacterium
CCCGCGCTCGCGCGGGGCCATCGCCGCAAACCCGGGTCCCGCCGCCGCGGCGGCGTCGAGAGCGTCCAGCGCGTCGCGGGGGGAGGCGTCGGCGACCTCGCACAGGGTCTCGCCGGTCGACGGGTCCTCGACGGCGAGCGTGCCGCGGGCGCCGTCGCGCCACTCGCCTCCGATCAGCAGCTGCTTGGGGGCCGCGTCGACGACGGACTGCTCCTGGGAGGCGGTGATCGTGCTCATGGGCGCAACCTACTACGCGCCGCCGCCGCGGTTCGCCGCCGGGGGCGGGCGGGGGTGAGCCCCCCCCCCGGGGGGGGGGGGAGGCCCCCCCCGG
>CAXTTD010000587.1:341-2066 GCA_964246945.1 uncultured Solirubrobacteraceae bacterium
GGTCGGGAGCTCAGGCCGCCGCGGCGAGCGCGGCTGCGGGCTCCAGGGCCACGGCGAGGACCTCGTTGACCGTCATCGCGACGTGGAAGCGCATCGCCTCGCGGACTTCCTGGGGAACGTCGTCGAGGTCGCCGCGGTTGCGCTCGGGCAGGATCACGTCGGTGAGCCCGGCCGCGTGAGCGGCGAGCACCTTCTGCTTGAGGCCGCCGATCGGCAGCACCCGACCCTGCAGGGTCACCTCACCGGTCATGCCGACGGTGTGCTTCACCGCCCGGCCGGTGAGCAGCGAGGCGAACGCGGTCACCATGGTCACGCCGGCGCTCGGCCCGTCCTTGGGGATCGCGCCCGCGGGGACGTGCACATGGAACGCGCGGTCCTCGAACGCCGCCGGGTCGACGCCGAGCTCCGCGGCGTGGCCCTTGACGTAGGAGAGCGCGATCTGTGCCGACTCCTTCATCACCTCGCCGAGCTGGCCGGTGAGGGTGAGCGCGGGACGCCCCGGCATCGATGTCGCCTCGACGAACAGGACGTCGCCGCCCGCGCCGGTCACCGCGAGGCCGGTGGCCACGCCGGGAACCGCGGTGCGGATCGCCGACTCCTGGAAGTGGCGCTGGCGTCCGAGGGCGTCGCGCACCGCGTCGAGGTCGATCGTCACCGGTGTGCTCACCGCGTCGGAGGCGATGAGGGTGGCCGTCTTGCGCAGGATGGTGCCGAGATCACGCTCGAGCTGGCGGACGCCGGCCTCGCGGGTGTACTCGGTGGTCACCGTCTCCAGCAGCTCGTCGGAGACCTCGACCTCCTCGGCGCGCAGGCCGTTGCGCTCGAGCTGACGGGGCCACAGATAGCCGCGCGCGATCGCGACCTTCTCGGAGGTCGTGTAGCCATCGAAGCGGATGACCTCCATGCGGTCGAGCAGCGGTCCGGGGATCGTGTCGGCGACGTTGGCGGTCGCGATGAACATCACTTCGGAGAGGTCGATCTCGAGATCGAGGTAATGGTCGCGGAAGGCATGATTCTGCGCGGGGTCGAGGACCTCGAGCAGGGCCGCGCTCGGATCGCCACGCCAGTCGGCGCCGACCTTGTCGACCTCGTCGAGCATGATCACCGGGTTCATCGTCCCGGCGTCGCGCAGGGCGCGCACGAGGCGACCCGGCATGGCGCCGATGTAGGTGCGCCGGTGGCCGCGGATCTCCGCCTCGTCGCGAACGCCGCCGAGCGACATGCGCACGAACTCGCGGCCGGTCGCCCGGGCGATCGACTCGCCGATCGACGTCTTGCCGGTGCCGGGAGGACCGATCAGGGTGAGGATCGCGCCGGAGCGGCGATCCTCCTGGATCTCCCGCTCCACCCGCAGCTTCTTCACCGCGATGTACTCGGTGATCCGGTCCTTGACGTCCTCGAGGCCGGCGTGGTCCTCGTCGAGGACCGCCCGGGCGCCTGCGGGGTCGAGCTTCTCCTCGGAGCGCTGGTTCCACGGGATGTCGATGAGCGTGTCGAGGTAGGAGCGGATCACGCTCGACTCGGCGGACTGCTCGCCCATGCGCTCGAGACGCCCGAGCTCCTTGAGCGCCTGCGCCTCGGCGTCCTCGGGCATGTGGGCCTCGGCGATCTTGGTGCGGTACTCCTCGACGATCGAGGCGTCGTCCTCGTCGAGCTCTTTGCGAATCGAGTCCATCTGCTTGCGCAGGAAGTACTCGCGCTGCTGCTTCTCGGCGCCGGACTCGA
>CAXTTD010000588.1:0-2065 GCA_964246945.1 uncultured Solirubrobacteraceae bacterium
CCCCCCCCCGCGCCCCCCCCCCCCCCACCCCGCGCCCCCCCCCGCCCCGCGCGCGCCCGCGCCTCGGCGAGGCGCCACGGCGCGGCCATCCCCTCGAGGTCCCAGTCCGCGCCCTTGTCGGCGATGAGCAGCTCCACGCGCGGCTCCCGCGGGCGCCCGGGCTCGGCCTCGGTGGGTTCATCACCGGCGTCCGCGGCGGCGCGGCCGGCCGCAAGCGGCGTGTACTCATCCCCCATCGCCTCGGCGAACGCCGGGTTGAGCACGTCGATGATCTCCGGACGGGTGCGGAAGTTGGTGCGCAGGGTCTCCCGTGCGCCAGTCTCCTGCAGGCGGACGCCACGGGCCCGGAACAGCTCGACTTCGGCGTGGCGGAAGCCGTAGATCGACTGCTGGGCGTCGCCGACGGTGAACAGATTGTGAGCCGCGATCGACTCGATCAGCTCGAGCTGCACCCGGTTGGTGTCCTGCAGCTCGTCGACCATGATCGCCGCGAACCGCTCACGGTAGCCCTCGCGCAGCGTCGGAGAGCCCTCGAGCAGACGGTGGGTGAACAGCTCGAGGTCGACGAAGTCGAGACCTGACAGCTCGGCCTTGGCGGCCGCGTAGCGGGCGGCGAAGCCCCGCAGCAGGGCGTCGAGCAGATCGCGCACCGGGGCCGCGGCATGGTGGGCCGCGGCGGCGCGATACGCGGTGAGCGCCTCGGTATAGGCCGCGCAGGCATCGGTGGAGAGCGCGGCCCCGTTCTTCGGCAGGGCGAGCCGCCACAGCTCCGCGGGCCACTGCTCGGCGGGGTCGCCGAGCGCGCCGGCACGGCCGAGCCGGTCGAGCGCCTGCCCGACCCTCGCCCCCGGGTCGGGGATCGCCTGAAGCTCGGCGGCGAGCGCCGCCGCGGTCCGGTGCAGCACCGCGGCCACCTCGGGGCCGGGCGGCTCACCGATCCGGGGTAGCGTCGGCGCGATCTGCCCGCCGGAGCGCAGCTCGTCGTGGGCGCCGAGGATCGCGGCCCGCAGCGTGGGCACGCCGTAGGCGGCGATCAGCTCCACCAGCGGGCCGGCGGTCGGGCTCTCGGGGACGGCGAGCGCATCCAGCGCGCCGTCGAACGCCGCCGCCGCGAGCGGCGCGCAGCGGTCGGCGTCGAGCACCTCGAAGCGGGGGTCCAGGCCGGCGGTGAGCGCGTGCGCGCGCAGCACCCGGGCGCAGAAGCCGTGGATCGTCGAGATGAACGCGCCCTCGGTCGCCCGGGCGGCGGTGTCGGCCCCGAGCTCGCGCAGCCGCGCGCGGATCCGGTCGCGCAGCTCGGCGGCGGCCTTCTCTGTGAACGTGATGGTGAGGATCGCGCCGACCGCGACCCCGTCCTCGAGCACCGAGCGCACGAACCGCTCGACGAGCACCGAGGTCTTGCCGCTGCCCGCCGCGGCGTCGAGCAGCAGATCGCCGTGGCGGCAATCGATCGCGCGCCGCTGCTCCTCGGTCCACGCGCGCTGGGTGCGGAGCTCCACGGCGGCCGTCATTGGGAGCGGCAGATCGTGGGATGCGCGCAGCCGGTGCGCGAGCAGGTCGCCGGGCACGGGGTCACGTCACCGGCCCGCAGCCGCACCGCCAGCGCGACCGCGCGCTCGCCGGCGCCCGCGAGCTCGGCGTCGAGCTCCGCCGCGCTGCGCACGTCCCGCTCGTGCATCTCGTCGCCGAGCGCCGCGCCCTCCCGGACGGCGCCCCGCGGGCGCAGGTCATCGCCGCGCAGCGGCTGGTAGACGCCCGCGACCGGCTCGAGGCCGGCGAGCTCGCGCACCACGAGCATGTACAGCGCGACCTGCAGCCGGCGCTCGAGGCCCCACCGCGCGACCGGCCAGTTCGCCCCCGGGGCGCCGCTCTTGTAGTCGCGGACGATCGCGTGGCCGTCTCCGTCGGCGTCGATCCGGTCGATCACGCCGCGCACCCGGACCACGTCGGCGCCCTCGCCGAGCACCAGCGCCGGCAGCGAGCGCTCATCCTCGCCCTCGAAGCCGAAGCGGTGCTCGAGCGCGAGCGGCTCGAGTCCAAGAAGATCTCCAAGACCCAGTCGGTC
>CAXTTD010000589.1:0-2063 GCA_964246945.1 uncultured Solirubrobacteraceae bacterium
TCCCGGGAGGGGGCAGGCTCGCGGTCGGGCGGCGCGAACGTGTTCGTCGCCCCGAACTTCGCGATCGGGGCGGTGCTGATGATGCGCTTCGCCGCACAGGCAGCGGCACACATGGCGCAGGCGGAGATCATCGAACTCCACCACCCGGCCAAGCTCGACGCCCCGAGCGGGACCGCGGCGCGGACGGCGGCGCTGATGACGCAGGCCTCCGGCGGAACTGCGGAGATCCCCATCCACTCGGTGCGCCTGCCCGGGCTCGTCGCCCACCAGGAGGTGATCCTCGGCGACGTCGGCCAGACGCTCACCATCCGTCACGACTCGATCGACCGGGCGTCGTTCATGCCTGGGGTGCTGCTTGCGGTGCGCCGGGTCGGGTCGCTGCCGCATTCGCCGACGGTGGGACTCGAGGCGCTGTTGTTCGAGACGTGAGCGAGCTGTTGTTCGAGAGCCCGGTGCGTACCGCGCGGCTCGCGCTGCGGCCGCTGGTCCCGGGTGACGCCGAGCCGCTCCTCGCGTATCGCTCGTTGCCTGCGGTGGCGCGCTACGTCCCCTTCGCGCCGATGACGCGTGAGCAGATCACCGAGCGGCTCGCCGGGCGCTGGGCGGTGCGCGCGATCACTGCCGAGGGAGAGGGGGTGGTCGCGGGTATCGAGCGCGCCGACACCGGTGAGCTCGTCGGCGACGTGTCGCTGTGGCTGAGCTCGTCCGAGCACCGCTGCGCGGAGCTCGGCTGGCTGCTGCACCCCGCCCACGGCGGGCAGGGGTTCGCCACCGAGGCCGCCCACGCGGTGCTGCACCTCGCCTTCGATCGGCTGGGGGTGCATCGCGTGGTGGCCGGCGTCGACGCCCGCAACGCACCCTCGCTGGCGCTCTGCGAGCGCCTCGGCATGCGCCGCGAGGCGGTGCTCGTGGAGAACGAGTGGTTCAAGGGCGAGTGGAGCGACGAGGTCGACTACGCGCTGCTCGAGCAGGAGTGGGCAGCGCTGCACCCGGGTGGCCCGCGGTCATGCCGCTGGCCACTGCGGGGCGCTTGACCGCTGCCGCCGCGGTCGCCGCCGGCGGGCCGGCCGGCGACACGAACGCCTCGTCCCGCCCCGACGGGTCCTCGCCGGTCAGGCCCCGACCTCGGGCAGCAGGTCGGCGATCGACTCGAGGATCCGCGAGGGCCGGAAGGGATGGCGCTCGGCGTCGGCCCGGGTGGTCGAGCCAGTGAGCACGAGCACGGTGTGCATCCCCGCCTCGATGCCGCCCTTCACGTCGGTGTCCATGCGATCGCCGATCATCGCCGCCGACTCGGAGTGGGCGTCGATCGCGTTGAGCGCCGAGCGCATCATCAGCGGGTTGGGCTTGCCGACGTAGTAGGGGTCGATACCGGTCGCGCGGGTGATGAGCGCTGCCACCGCGCCGGTGGCGGGCAGCAGGCCGTCGAGCGAGGGGCCGCTCGGATCGGGATTGGTGGCGATGAAGCGCGACCCGGCGGCGATCAGCCGGATGGCGAGGGTGATCCGCTCGAAGCTGTAGGTGCGGGTCTCGCCGAGCACCACGTAGTCGGGCGCGCGCTCGGTGAGCGTGTAGCCCGCGTTGTGCAGCGCGGTGGTGAGCCCCGCCTCGCCGATCACGAACGCCGAGCCGCCGGGCCGCTGGTCCTCGAGGAAGCGGGCGGTGGCGAGCGCCGAGGTCCAGATGCGCTCCTCGGGGACGTCCAGGCCGCTCGCGCGCAGGCGGGCGGCGAGATCCCGGGGGGTGTAGATCGAGTTGTTCGTGCGCACGAGACACGGCAGCTCGAGCTGCCGCAGCCGCGCCACCCACGCGTCGGCGCCCGGAATCGCGTGCTCCTCGTGGACGAGCACCCCGTCCATGTCCATGAGCCAGGCTCGGATTCGCGGTGGGCCACGACCCCATGGTGACGCATCGACGTCCGCCCGACGGGTCCGGCGCCGCGAGCCGGTCACACTTCCCCGCGATGACCGATTCGCTGCTGCGCGCCCTCGTCGAGGTCGTCGGCCCCGCCCACGTGCTCACCGATCCCGACGCGCGGGCCGGCTACGAGCGCGACTGGACCG
>CAXTTD010000590.1:0-2061 GCA_964246945.1 uncultured Solirubrobacteraceae bacterium
ATCTCGACGCGCTGCTCGCCGCGATGGCACCCCGCCCACCCGACGCGATCGTCCACCTCGGGGGCCTCATCGAAGACCACGCCTGGGAGGAGTACGCCGCGGCGAACGTCACCGGCACCTACCACGTGCTCGAGGCCGCCCGTCGCGCGGGCGTCCCCCGGGTCCTCTACGCCTCGAGCAATCACGCCGTCGGTTACATCGAGCGCCCGGCGACCCCGGGCGGTGTGCCGCTGCCCGCCGCTCTCCCACCCCGCCCCGACAGCTACTACGGCGTCGGCAAGGTCGCCAGCGAGGCGCTCTGCTCGCTCTACCACGACCGTCACGGGCTCGACGTCATCTGCGCGCGCATCGGCTCCTGCCGGCCGGTGCCCGACGACCGCCGGTGTCTGTGGAGCTGGCTCTCCTACCCGGACTTCGTGCGGCTCGTCGAGGCGGCGCTCACCGTCCCCGCCCCCGGCTTCCGGATCGTCTGGGGAGTCTCGGCCAACACCCGGGGATGGTGGTCGCTGGCCGAGGGGCGGGCGATCGGCTACGTGCCCCGGGATGACGCCGAGGCCCACGCGCCGGAGATCCTGGCCGGAGACGGACCGGACTCCGACCGCCTCGGCGGCCCCTATACCGCCCCCGGTTTCGACGCGGCGGGCCGCACCGGCGCTTCGTAGCCCGCCGGGTCGCCGCCCCGGTGTGGTACCACTCGGCGATGGCGGTGAGAGGTGAGGAGATGATCGCGCTGCTGCGCGGTGTGCCCGCGTTCTCCGCGCTCGAGGAGGCGGATCTGGGCGCGGTCGCGGACGTCACCGTGCCGCGCAGCTTCGGCGCCGGCGAGGTCGTCTTCCGCGAGGGCGACGAGGGCGACACCTGCTACGTCGTGCGCTCCGGGTCCACGCGCGCGGTGCGCGAGCACTCCGACGGCCGCTCGATCACCTTGGCCAGGTTCGGTCCCGGCGAGATCTTCGGCGAGCTCGCGATGTTCGACGACGAGCGCCGCTCGGCCACCGTCGAGGCGCTCGAGGACACCGAGGCGGCGGCGATCCTCGGCGCCGACATGCGCCGGCTGCTCGGCTCGCATCCGGACATCGCGGTGAAGATGCTCGGCGGCCTCGCCCGTCGGCTGCGGGAGACCAACGAGCGGCTCGCCCGTCAGTCCTTCCAGACCGTGCAGAGCCGCGTCGCCTCGGTGCTCGCCGACATGGTCGAGGCCGCCCGCGCCCAGGGCGCCGGCGAACGCGACGTGCTCATCACCGCCACCCAGTCGGACCTCGCCCAGCTCGCGGGCTCCTCGCGGGAGTCGGCGAGCCGCTTCCTCGCCGTGCTCGAGCGCGCCGGGATCATCACCCAGGGTCGCGGCCCGCGCCCCCGCCACGCGCCGGCGCGCCTGCACGGCTATGTCTACTGATTCCGCCGATCCCGCCGATCCCGCCAACCCCGGTCTCCCCCGGGAGGAGTTCTCCGCGGGCGGGGTGGTCGTCTCCGGCGGCCGGGTGATCACGATCGTCCCGGTGAAGCGCGACGCCGACGGCCGGCGGGTGCTCGGCCTGCCCAAGGGCCACCCCGACGGCGAGGAGACCCCCGAGCAGGCGGCCACTCGCGAGGTCGCCGAGGAGGCGGGGGTGGCGGCGGAGCTCGTCGCGGAGCTCGGGGACGTCGAATATCGCTACGAGCGCCGCGGACGGGCGATCACCAAGGTCGTGCGCTTCTTCCTGTTCGACTACCGCTCGGGCGATCTCGCCGACCACGATCACGAGATCGAGGAGGCGCGCTGGATGGATCTCGCCGACGCCGCCCGCGAGCTCACCTACGCGGGAGAACGTGAGATGGTGAGGCGCGCGATCTCGCGTGGCGCGGCGGATCGGTAGCCTCACCGCCGATGCGCGTACTCAACTTCTACTCCTCGGTGTTCGCCGACCAGCTGCGGCGCGGTCGCAAGACGGCCACCATTCGCCTCGGCGACAAGTCCCACAAGTACCACAAGAACGAATGCGTCCTGGTGACGATCGGGTACCAGCACTCGCCGCGGGAGAAGATCTTCTCCGCGGTCATCGACCAGGTCGAGGTCAAGCG
>CAXTTD010000591.1:0-2056 GCA_964246945.1 uncultured Solirubrobacteraceae bacterium
CGATCGTCTGATCCAGCGCGGCCAGGAACATCCCCAGCATCAACGCGCCGATGATGATCAGCACCCGCCGGTGGCTGAGATCGAGCATCGGAGCCGGTTCCGAGGATGCGCTCATTCGCATAACGCTAGACCAGCGATCGAGCCGGCGTGCTGCCCGCGGCGTTCAACGCGCGGCTTGCGGCGCTGACGAGGCGATCGAAACCGGCGCCTTCCACCGGCCGCCTCGTCGAGCCCACCGCGCGACCATGTTCAGCCGGACTCACCGCGATCGTCGATTCAAGATCGGCAGTTGCCAGCTCACCCGCGCGCCGGAGGTCGTGCAGCCCTTCACCGCGCCAGGCATCGACGAGATCGCTGGCCACCGGTGGAAGCTTCCCGGACACCTGCCTTCTGGGCTGTTCGTGCCGGTTAGCCGAACGCTGACAGGGCGACGCGTCGTCCGCCGGCAGCAGATCGCGCTAGTGAACCCGGAAGTGCTCAGTCACGCTGTGCACGTTCTCAAGCCCGAGAATCAGAAGCAGGATGGCGACCAAGCCGACGAGGGCGAGCAGGAACAGGATGGACATGGCGACGCCGTAGATCGTCAGCCGTCGGCTCCGAGCGTGTATCTGCCTCGGCTCTACGAAGGGCGAGAGTCCCCGATTCGCCATCATCGGAGAGTACGGCCACGGGCGGCGGTCCGGGTTGCTGACGCACACCGCGCACCTCGCGCGGAGCTTCCGGTGCGCGCGTGCTGGCGATCTCAGCGCTCGCGACGACTTAGCTTAGGTCTCGCTGGTCCTCCCTCGGCGCTGCGGCCGCACGGTCGGCGTCGGGGGTGGGAATCTGCGCGGGGTTTCGAAAGATCCGCACCTCTTGCGGCCAGTCGCAGGCCACGGCGATTCGGCCCGCCCAGTAGCGGGCTGAGGCCTCGTCTGGAACATCGACAGCTGCGAAACCGCCAATGACCTCCTTGGTCTCGGCGAACGGCCCGTCGGTGAAAATCGGGGTACCGTCACCGGGCTCGACGCGGAAGACCTGCGCATCGTTGTCGAGTCCGCCGGTGAAGATGAAGACCCCGGCCGCCTTCATCTCGGCTACCACGGCCCGCACGTCGCGTGACCGCTGCTGCCATCCCGCGTCGCTGGCTTCGGTGACCCATTCATCGTTGAAGAAGATCAGGTACTCAGGCATCAAAACTCCTCGGGTTTTCGGGTAGGTCCGATCGACCCCCATCATCCTTGCGACGAACGAGATCCGCCGATCAGGACAAAGGGCTGATGGGAAAATGACGTTCAGGGTTGGGACCACTTTCCGTGCGACGGGCTGTTCGGCTGGCGTGGCGGTTCAGGCTGCCACGGGGGTCCTGCAGGGTGACAGAGTGGCCGAGGCGTTCCAGTTGGGCGACCAGGCGCCGGGTTCCACGGAGACTGGGTTTCAAGGGCGTTGGTTCTGTTTCAGCGAGCAGATCTTGGACGGTAGGTCCGGCAGCAACTCATGCTCGGGGCGGCTACTCGATCATCCGGACTCCAGGGGCGCGGACGACCCCCGTGTCGCCAACGCGATCGTCCGGCTGCAGGTCTTGGCTGGTGAAGCGCACGCGTGGCGCATGGGAAGGCCGCCCGCCCGGCGCGACTACAGCTTGGAGTGGAGCGGGTATCGCTCGGGATGTTCAAACGAGTCGACTGAGAGGTCGACGTCGAGCTCTGGCCATGCAGATGCTCGAGGCGCCGGCTGTTCGATCCGGAGGATCGCTTCGACCGTGGCCTGCCTGAACCACGGGAAACCCTGGAAGGGGAGAAAGAACGGCCCGTCACGAAAGACCGTTGGGGCATCTCAGCATCGACGCGTAGTCACCCCCGGCGGTCGCGTCGCCGCAAGGACTTCGTCCGGCCCCGCGCGAGCTTGCGGCGGGCGAACGCATCCCGTTGGGGGCCACGTCGTGCTCCCGGCTCCAACCGCATCGCTCCGCGCGCTAGCTCCCACGAGTCCGGAAGTGCTTGGAGCGCCGCCACATGCGCGTCGCGATCGTAGACACGCGCGTCGTGCCACGCTTCCCGGGCCTGCGCGGCCACCG
>CAXTTD010000592.1:0-2055 GCA_964246945.1 uncultured Solirubrobacteraceae bacterium
GGTGGTCGGGGTGCCGGTGATCGCCTCCGGCGGCGCCGGCGCGATCGGCGATCTCGCCGATGCGATCCACGCCGGTGCCGACGCGGTGCTGTGCGCGTCGATCCTGCATGACGGCGACCACACGGTCTCCGAGATCAAGGCCGCGCTGGGACGCGACGGGGTGAACGTCCGTGTGACCGGGTGAGGGCGGACGCCGGCG
Source organism: uncultured Solirubrobacteraceae bacterium (assembly GCA_964246945.1). Taxonomy (GTDB): domain Bacteria; phylum Actinomycetota; class Thermoleophilia; order Solirubrobacterales; family Solirubrobacteraceae; genus Palsa-465. Next base: position 200 of record CAXTTD010000592.1, read on the forward strand.
AGCGCGGGTGGCGCTCAGGCAGCTTCTTCGACGTACCCGGCCGCGGCGCACGTATCGCAGTACGCGGCGGGGGGGACGCGGGGCTCGTAGCAGCCGGGGCGGCAGCAGGTCGAGGAGCGCTTGGGACGACCGCGTCCGATGCGGGCGGCGGCGGCGTCCTTCAGCTCCTCGCGCATGCGATCGAGCTCCGCAGCATGGTCGGCGCAGAACCGACGTCCCGGCTCGGCGGGGTTCTGGCAGTGGCTTCCGCTACGACAACGCATTGGCGGAACAGTCTAGCAGCTTGCCCGACCTGCGCGGTGGATCACCGGCGGGCCCCGCGACGATGGTCGTGGCGAGGAGGGTGGCGGGACCTGCTCCGGGTCCGTGCGGCGTGGGTCACGGCGCGCGTGGTCGAGTGGGCCTTCGGGCGTGGCTTCGCCCCGGGGAGCATCTGGTAGATGTTGCCGAAGCCGATGAGGAAGATCGCGTGCTCGTCGGCGACCGCGGGCGTGAACGCCCCGTCCGGGAAGGAGTACTTCTGCGCGCCGGTGCCGAGGGCGAGACCGGCGCTCATGCGCGTCGCGAGGTCGGAGTAGTAGACGAGGTTGCCGATCACCACCGTGGAGCCGGAGATCTTGCCGCCCGCCGCGTGGCGCCAGCGCACCGCCCCCGACTGGGCGTTGAAGGCATAGAGATTCCCGTCGTAGGAGCCCGCGTAGACGGTCGGTCCCACGCCCCGGGGGTCGGCGATCGCCGCTGAGGAGTAGATGTAGCCGCCGGTGGCGGTCGCCCACGCGAGGGCGCCGTTACGGGCGCCGAAGGCGTACATGCGCCCGTCGGTGTTGCCCATGTAGACGCGCCCGTAGGCCACCGCCGGGGTGGCGTAGAACTGTCCGGAGCCCAGGCCGTAGTGCGCGCCCTCGGTGGAGACCGACCACACCTCGCGCCCGTCGGAGGCTTTCACCGCGTAGGCACGCCCGGCGTAGTCGCCGAAGAACAGATCACCGTGCCACAGGGCCGGGCCGCCCTTGATCGCGCCCTGCGCCTTATAGGTCCACCGCGTCTTCCCGGTGCGGAGGTTCAGCGCGTACAGCGTGCCCCCGCCGTCACCGAAGTACACCGAGTTGCGGTGCACGATTGGCGAGGACTCGCTGCCCGCGGACAGGGGCTTCGACCACACCACCTTCCCGGTCTTCATCGACAGCGCGACGAAGCGCCCGTCCCCGGGAGTGTGGTTGTCATCGGAGAGCACGGGCATGAGCACGAGCCCGGCGTGCACCGCGATCGCCGGCGTGGCGGCGGCGAGGATCCCGACCCGCCGGTTCCACAGGACCTTGCCGGACTTCAGGTCGAGCTTGTGCGCGAAGCCGCTGTCGTCCAGGAAGTACATGTAGCGACCGTCGATCGAGGGCGGGAACTCGAGCAGCGCGCCTGACCGATAGGTCCAGCCGCGGTGCAGCGGCGGTCGCAGATCGGCGGGGGCGAGGAAGTCCCGGGTGCGCGTCGCCGAGTAGCCGTACCACGGCCACAGGAACGCTGCCGGACGGGTCACCTTCGGCTTCGTGGTCGCCGCCGTCGTCGGCGAGGTGAATTGCAGGTCGGGGTGCGAGACGTTGCCCGGCTTGTCGAGCACGATCACCGCAGCGGCGACGGCGAGCCCCACGACGACCACCAGCAGCGTGAGGAGCGCGCGCCACAGCCGCCGCCGCGGGAGGAACCTCATGTCGGCCCATGCTACCGGCGGCGCTCGCGCGATCATGGGTGCGTGGCCGCTCCGGATTCCTCGACGCTGGCGCGCCGCCTGGGCGCCCTGCCGGGCGCCGCTGCGCTTCTGCGAGCGGTGGGCGCGGGGGGCGCGGGGGGCGGGGCGGGGG
>CAXTTD010000593.1:0-575 GCA_964246945.1 uncultured Solirubrobacteraceae bacterium
CAGCCGGGGCTCGCGGCGGCCGGACCGCGCCGGCTCGCGCCGGACGGTCGCGGCGCGGACGGGGGGGTCGCCCTGCCCGAGGGAGTGCCCCTCCACCTCCTCCACGGGAGCCGGACCTCGATGGACGACTTCTTCGGCTATGGGACCTCGGTGCACAACGTGAGCGCGGTGAGCGGCGCGCTGCTCACCCCGACCGGGACCCTGCGAGAGCTCGGCGGGCTCGACCCCGCGTTCGGAGCGCTCGCGCTCATCGAGTATTGCCTGCGTGTCAGCGAGGCTGGCAGACGGGTCGTCACCGTCCCCGACGCCCGCCTGCGGATGACCGTGCCCGACGATCCGATCAACGACCTGCCCGCGACCTGGGCGCTGCGGCGTCGCTGGTCACAGCGCCACACCGGAGATCCCTACTACAACCCCGGGTATCGCACCGACCGGGGCGACTTCAGCCGGCGGGGAAGCTGAACAGGTGCGCCGGCTCCCTCGGCGGCGGGAAGACGAATCGCCGGTCGGCCGCCGGCTGCCGCTCGCATCCTCGCGGGCCCGCCGCCACCCGGCGGGGGGGGCGGCGGGGGGGG
>CAXTTD010000593.1:585-2053 GCA_964246945.1 uncultured Solirubrobacteraceae bacterium
CAAACTCGAGCCCGACGGGGTTCGCGGCCGCGCGTTGGAGAGCGAGGCCGGCACGGCGATCAGCTACGCGCGCACGCTGGCGGGCGAGACGACGCTCACCTCCCACGTCATGCTCTACCCCCACGACTGGCGCGACCTCACCGGTGCGGTGCGCGCGACCGTTTCGGTGACGACGTCGGGAGGCCTGCACGAGCTGTGGGCGGCGCCGCTGCGCGCGGGCGACCGGGGACGGCCCGCCGGCCGGGGCCTGCACGTGTCGCTGCCCGCCAACGCGAGCGTGCTGCATCTCGCCATCGAGCCGTTGCGCACTCCGCCGCGGGGCGCGATCGAGCGGGCGATCTGGGTCGAGCCCGCGTTGTGGGATCCCGCCTGGCCGGTCGCAGCCGAAGCGACGCCACCGGGCTCACCCGTTGCCCCGGCGGGGGGCGAGACGCTCTTCTCAGTGCTCGTTCCCGTCCATGACCCGCCGCCCCAAATGCTCGCCGAGGCGATCGATTCCGTGCGCGAGCAGACGTTTGACGGCTGGGAGCTGCGGCTCGTCGACGACGGCTCCGCCGACGGTGAGATCGTCGCCGCGCTCGAGCGTCAGGCTGTCGCAGACCCGCGCATCCACCTGCGCCGCCACGCGACCGCTCTGGGGATCAGCGCCGCGACGAATTCCGCTCTGGCGGACGCAACCGGCCGCTACGTGGTCCTGCTCGACCACGACGACACGCTCGCCCCCGACGCCCTGGAGCAGATCGCCCGCCGGATCGCCGCAGATCCCTCGCTCGACATGGTCTACACCGACGAGGACATCGTGCAGGACGGAGTCGTGCTCGAGCCCCATCCTAAGCCGGGATGGTCACCTGATCACATGACCGCGCTGATGTACACGTGTCACCTCGGGGCCTACCGGCGCGAACTCGTATCCGAGCTCGGCGGCTTCCGCTCACGCTTCGACGGCTGCCAGGACTTCGATCTCGTGCTGCGCCTGATGGAGCGCACCGACCACGTCACGCACGTGCCGCGAATCCTGTACCACTGGCGCGCCCACCCTGCCTCGACCGCGACCTTCGGCGGCGGCGCGAAGCCACATGCGTTCCTCGCCCAGCCCGCGGCGATCGCCGAGCATCTCGCGCGCACCGGGGTCGACGCCGAGGTGCGCTACGGTTACCTGCAGGGGATGCACCGCATCGTGCATCGGGTCGATCCCGCGACCCCGGTCGCGATCGCACTCGCGGTCAGGACGGCCGACGGGCTTACCGCAGCCATACGCTCGTGGCTGGCCCAGTCTCATCCGACATGGCGACTCATCCTCGCCGCCCCGGCCGAGCTGCACGCGTCGATCGGCCGGCTGCTGCAGCGCACCGGCCTCGACGCCGCGCGCGTCGAGCTCATCCCGGGCCCAGCCGATGGGGCGTCGCCGGCCGCGGTCGCCGCGGGCCGTGCGGCCGCCGGCCGCGCCGCCGCGGCTGGCCACGCCGGG
>CAXTTD010000594.1:0-2051 GCA_964246945.1 uncultured Solirubrobacteraceae bacterium
GGCGCTCGCGCTCGAGCATGTTGAAGAAGTCCATGTTGCCGCCGACGTTGAGCTGGCTGGTGCGCAGCAGCTTCACGCCGCGGTCGTGGAACAGGCGGGCAAGCTGGCGGTGGACGATCGTCGCGCCCACCTGGGACTTGATGTCGTCGCCGACGATCGGCAGCCCGGCCTTCTTGAAGCGCTTGTTCCAGTAGTCCTCGCGGGCGATGAACACCGGGATGCAGTTCACAAACCCGCAACCTGCCTCGATGATCTGCTCGACGTACCACTTGGTCGCCTGCTCGGAGCCCACCGGCAGGTAGGAGACGACGACGTCGGTACGGGTCTCCTTGAGCACCTCGACGATGTCGGCGGTCTCGCCGGGCGCCTTGGTGATCCGCTGGGAGAGGTACTTGCCGAGACCGTCGTGGGTCATGCCGCGCATCACCGGCACACCGAGGTTCGGGACCTCGGTGTCGAACTTCAGCGTGTTGTTCTGACCGGCGAAGATCGCCTCCGAGAGATCCTTGCCGACCTTGTCGACGTCGATGTCGAACGCTGCGGAGAACTCGATGTCGCGCACGTGGTATCCGCCGAGGTCGACGTGCATGAGACCCGGGACCGCTTGGGTCGGGTCGGCGTTGCGGTAGTAGTGGACGCCCTGCACGAACGAGCTCGCGCAGTTGCCGACGCCGATCACGGCGACCCGGACCTTCTCGTACTGGTGGCGTGAGGTGCCGTTGCCTTGAGTGCTCACGAACGTTCCTTTCTGAAGGGGGTCGGCCCTCGCGACGATCGCGGCGGGCGTACACGCGAATCTATCCCGTTCGCCGCTTCCGGTTACACCTCAGATGCACACCGATCGATGTGCTCACCTGCTCAGAGGTGGACGCTGAAAGGGTCGCGGTAAACCGTACGGTGTACTGCGTGAGCAGCCTCACGCGTTCGCCGGCAGCGCGAAGCGCGCGACGCTGCCCGGGTCGCCGGCCGTGGGCGCGGGAAGGTCCGGGTTGCGCGTGGCCACCCAACCGATACCGAGCTCCGGATAGGCGACGACGTCGGGGAAGCGCCCCGCGGAGACCGCGAGCAGGCGGACGGGTTCATCCGTCGGGTTCGTGAACGTGTGCAGACCGTCCCGGCCCTCAGGGCAATGCACCACGTCGCCCGGAGCGAGCCGCTCCTCGCTCACGCCGGTGCGGAGCGTCGGCGTCCGCTGAGCACGAAGAACATCTCCTCCGCTCCGCGCGGGCGCCGGTTCCGAGCCCGTGCAGCCGCAGGATGGGAATGCCGCCCTCACCGGCGGTAGGCACGTGCAGCACGCTGGCGTCCCCCGCCCTCAGTCGATGGCGTCGGCGAGCAGCCGACCCGCGAGCGCCGTCGCCACGGCCACCGGTGCCGGATCGTTCGCCATGAGGATCGCCGTCGAGGCGCCCGCGTAGAGCACGAGCAGCTCGCCGCCGACCCGCTCGGACTGCCGGGCCCCGGCCTCCCGGGCGAGGTCGCCCAGCCGCTCAACGAGCTCGTCCTGGCGGCGGGCGATCACCCGCCGCGCGGGGTGCGAGGGGTCGGCGAGCTCGACCGCGGCGGCGAAGAAGGGATCCCCGCGCAGCGGCGCCGGGCCGTCGCCGAGTCCAGCGAACGTCTCGAGCAGCCGCGCCCGGGGCGCGAGGTCCTCGCGCGCGAGGGTGCGCTGGGGCGGGGCCGACGGGTCGGCGGCGAGGTCGCGCAGGTAGGCGACGATCAGCTCGTCCTTGGAGGCGAACTGCTGGTAGAGCGTCCGCCGCGAGACCCGCGAACGGGCGACGATCTCGGAGATGCCGGTGGCGTTGATCCCCGGATCGCGGAACCGCTCCCGGGCGGCGGCGAGGATCCGGCCGCGTGCACCGCGGCCGAGTGAGGGCTGCCGGGCGGAGACCACGCCTCCGCAGGGTACCGGTCGGTGTGGGCGCGGCCGATGCGTGTGCGGTGGCGCGGGGTGTCCGGGGCGGAATTTCGTCCCACTCGCCTAGACCGTATGGGGGCTCGGTCCGTCCGGCCCGACCTGTAGAAGGTGGCCGGTCCCCCGCGCGTAC
>CAXTTD010000595.1:0-2050 GCA_964246945.1 uncultured Solirubrobacteraceae bacterium
GTTCCCACTGGTCTCGATAGCGTGGGAACTCCTGCGGGCCGAGAGCGCCCCACGTGTTCGAAGATTTACCGAGCGGCGCTGCGACCACATAGCCCCGCAACTGATTGCGCGGAACGACGTTATAGGGGACTCCTCTCGGTTTGGGGGTGAATCGGGCGCGGTGGCGGCCATCTGCGTTCGCGTGACTGGGGCGCTGACGGGGATCAAGCGGCATGGATGCCGCGCCGTGGTATCTGGATGATCGCTGTGAGGACTCGCCCGTAGGGCGTCGGTGACGCGTCGAGGGGTCGGGGACTGTGGGCGCCCCGGGAGCGCTCGCGGGGGCGCTGGCGATCCTGGCCGCCTTCGTTGCCGTCGTTTGTGGCCGGGTGACCCGCCGCCGCCCTCGGGTTCGGCAGGCTGCTGGATGTCTGAAGTTCAGCGGTCGACGAAGGAGGACGACGTGCGGGTCACGACGGCATATAACCGGATGCTCGGGCTACCGGGCGCGTGGGTTGGGGACGTCGCGTTCAGCGAGCAGGGGATGATCGTGGTGGTCGCGTCGCGGCGCCAGCGACCGGTGTGTGCGGGCTGCGGTGCCCGCGGGCTGAACATCAAAGATCACCGCGTCCGTCGCTGGCGGCATCTGGACGTCGGCGGGATGCGCTGCCAGGTTGAGTGCCGGGTGCGTCGGCTGTACTGCCCAGGGTGCGGCGACCTGCCTGAGGCGGTGGAGTGGGCGCGCGACGGCGCCCGGTACACCCGCGACTTCGAAGATCTGACGGCGTGGCTGGCCCAGCAGATGAGCCAGACGCAGGCCTGTCGGCTGTTGCGGATCGGCTGGGAGACGGTCGGGCGGATCGCCGCACGCGTGGTCGCCGAGCTGTTGAACCCCGGCCGTCTGGACGGGCTTGAGCTGATCGGCGTGGATGAGATCTCCTACGCGGCCGACCACCGGTTCTTGACCTGCGTGGCCGACCATCAGACCGGCGGGATCGTGTGGGCCATCGAGGGGCGCAACGCCGCCAGTCTGCGGGCGTTCTTCGACGGGCTCACCAGCGAGCAGAAGACATCGATCCAGGCGGTATCGATCGACATGTCCGCCGGCTATGAGAAGGCCGTCCATGACGCCGTTCCCGGCGCGCAGGTCTGCTTTGACCCCTTCCACGTGGTTCAGCTCGGCGCCCGCGCGACCGACCAGGTCCGCCGCGACGAGTACAACCAGCACGGCCGATCCTCAACCGGCGAGGGCAAGTGGATCAAGGGCGCCCGCTACAGCCTGCTCAAAGACACCGCCCGGCAGACCGCCGGACAGTTACGCCGCCTGGCGGAGGTGGTGACCACCAACCAGCGGATGTACCGCGCGTTCTTGCTCTACGGCGAGCTGCGCTACCTCTACCGGCTGCCGCGCCACGAGGCGCCCGCCCGGCTTGACGCGTGGCTGGCCTGGGCATCGCGCTCCAGGCTGCGACCGTTCGTCAAGCTTGCGCGCACCATCCGCCGGCACAAGGCGGGCGTGCTGGCCGCGATCGAGCTCGGCCTGAGCAACGGACGCCTGGAAGCGCTCAACAGCAAGGTCCGGCTCCTGTCCCACCGGGCCTACGGGTTTCACTCCGCCAGCGCCCTGATCGCGATGATCTACCTCTGCTGCGCCGGGATCCAGATTCCGCTTCCTCACCGATGAGTCACCCCCAAAGCGAGAGGAGAGCCCGTAATAGTCTGCTGCGGCGTCATGGTGCAAGGCGACTAGGACAACCCATTCGTTGGCTCCGGGCGGGCTTGCGTCGCTGATCCCCTTAGCCAGCCGCCAATCCTTCTGGTTTTCGCTCTTCGCTCTAACCTGAATTGCCGCCGCTAGCAGGTCGTCCCCGACCTGAACCAGAACGTCGGTTCGCGGTGCGGTGCCATGCGTGATCAACGCTGACCAGCCGCGTCGGGAGAGTTCCGCAGCAACGAGAGGCTGTCGGGGAAAGTCGCAGGGTCCGGTCGGCGTGGCCCGGGATGTGATCGCGTCGCGCGGTCGCCGGCCGGGTGTCACCCGGTGGCGGGGGCGGTCCGGTGGTTGTGGAGC
>CAXTTD010000596.1:0-2036 GCA_964246945.1 uncultured Solirubrobacteraceae bacterium
CCCACCAACTCAACAACTGGCTCGCCAGACGCCTGCGACAAGCGCCCAGGATGATCGACCCAAGCCTGACGCAGTCACCCGAACACGACCTCATCGCCCTCACGGAAGAGACCCGCACCGCGAGCGAGTGGCTCGAGCCGGCCGCAACAGCTAGCCGTTAGCCGAGGCCTCTGCCTCATCGCCTATGCAGACCTGACTGACGACCCCGCTCTGGACCGGCGCCGGCAAGAAAGCGGCAGTCCCCCGACGGGCCCGAAGCGGTTGGCGAGATCGGCGACGATCGCCGGCTAAGCGTAAGGCGGGTGCCGGTGCAGCCCTCAGTCTTAGGCCCGGCATCGGGCCGCTTCCGCAAAGTCGCCGACCGAGCTCTCTGCTCCTCCTCTGCTGCTTGCGAGTGACGACCCGGCGGGAGCGGCAGCCTCGGCGTAGGCCCCGAAATTCGTGGCAGCAGCGCTCTGCCTCGGGTCATTAATTGAGGTCTGGGCCGAGGCGCCGTAGGATCAGCCAGCCTGCGATTGTGAGGCTGACGGCGGCGGAGCTGAGGTAGATCTGGATGTAGGTGATGTGGGTGATTAGGGCCGCGCCAGCGAGCTGGGTGAGGGCCTGGGGACCGAACAGCGCGAATATCAGAGCTGCGGAGACGCGGCCTTGGAGCTGGTCCGGCGTTGTGCGCTGTGCGACGTTGAGGGTCGCCAGGAACACGTAGGGCAGCGCGAAGCCAAGGACGGCGGAGCCGATCAGCACGGAGGGGAGCGAGTGGTCGGCGCGCAGAACGCTCCCGGCGGCGAAGTTGACCAGGCCGATGATCGTCAGCCGACGCTCGTCATATCGTTTGATGATGCGGCTTGCAGTCAGCGAGGCGACGATGGATCCCGCGCCGAGTAGCGCGGTGAGAACCCCTAGGAACCCGGGGTGCTGTCCAACACCGTGGACGAGGCTGTACTGCGCGGCGACCCCTATCCCGGAGAGCGCCATCACCGCGGTCGTCCCCAGCGCGACCGGGCGGATCGCGGGGGTGCAAAGAATGTGGCGAGCGCCCGCGAGCATTTCAGCGATCAACCGTTCCGGCGTGCGCGCCGGTGGCGTGTCTTTAACGCGCAGACGAGTGATGATGAGCGCGGCGAAGACGAAGGTCGCGGCGTCCAGCGCCGCGACCGCTCCGCCCCCGAGCAGCACAAAAAGACCCGCGCCGAGCAGCGGCGCGATGAGCCGACCGGTCTCTTGGATGGTCAGCCGCCAACCGGTGATTCCGCGACGGAACTCGGTGGTGAACATCTGCGCGAACAGGGCGTCCTCGGCCGGGTCCATAAGCGTGGCCTCCAATCCGTAGACGACCATCACCGCAAACACGATCCATGTCTCAGATCTCGACCTGACCAGCACCAACGGCAGGATCGTCGCGGCCGAGATCAGGTTGAGCACCAGTAGCAGTTGACGGCGGGGCATCCGGTCTGCCACCACGCCCGCGACGGGCGCGGTCATCGTGGCCGCATAACTGCACGCCGAGACGACACCTGCCTGCGCGCTGCTGCCGGTGAGCGCCCTTACCCACACCCCGGCAAAGCAGGACGGCCGGTGGTGGGATCGTCGGCGCGTTTGAACGCCGAAGCGGGTCCAGCCCGTACTACCAGCGGTTGGCCGGCGATCCGGAGCTGCTCGCTCCCGAGCAGCTCGAGACGTACCGGGCCAGCGCGCAACCTGCGGTACCGGTCAATGCCGCTGTCTGAAGGGAAGCCGGTAAGCAGGGAGAAGGCTGTCGCGCGGTGGGTCATGTGCGCTTGGCGCACGACGCGGCCGAAGCGTCGCCGTGGCTGTGCCATGCACGGCCGGAGAGGCTGATTTGCAGGCCCTGATCTGAGACAGTGACGTTTTGCGGAGACAGGTCCAGCGGTAGTTTGTCGAGACGTGAGCCGTGGCCGAGCTCGGACTGCAGCCGGTGGGTGAGGGCTGTGGGTAGGGGTCGGCCGACGATCGTGGCTTGGATTAGACAATATGGATTGACCGTCCGTCCGGCCTGAGATGTAAAAGTGGCCGGC
>CAXTTD010000597.1:0-2033 GCA_964246945.1 uncultured Solirubrobacteraceae bacterium
CCGCTCCCGGTTCGTGCGAGCGGAAGTGAGTGGCGTCGTGTCTGGACGGGGTCGGGGTCGGGAGGTCGTGGTGGCTGGTAGTCAATGCGGATCGCGGGGCAGGGCGGCCGTCGTGGCGCCCCAGCAGAGCAGGACGGCGGTGTTGATGGCCACGCCGCCTGTGACGCTGCGGTCAAATTTGCCGCGAGCGTGGCGCTCTAGGAGTGAAACGCCGGCGTCGAGGGCATCGACGACGGCGTTGAGGCTAAGCACGCTCCGTGCGCGTTGGGGGTTGGCGACATTGGCGAGCGTGTAGAGGGCGATCGCAGTGTGGGCGCCGCCGAACCCCCGAAGGGTCATACGAGAATCGGGGTGGTCTGCGAGCGATGGAGCGAGGCCGCGACCCGCCATCCATTCCGGTGCGAATATCGACCCAGTGCCGTACGCGAGTCGGGTGAGGGTTGCGAGCATGAACGGCGTCCGCCATGTCGTCATCAGAGGCCTCCGGACCTGGATCAATCTTGACGTCGGTAAGATCATCGTGTCACAGCATCTTGACAATGTCTAGGCTTGCGCTCGTGGCGAGCTCCTATCACCATGGTCATCTCAGGCGCGCGGTGCTCGATGGCGCCTTGGCCGCAATCGCCGTGCATGGGCCAGCGGCGCTCAGCCTCCGCGAGGTCGCTCGACGTGCCGGCGTCTCGCATGCTGCCCCGGCCCACCATTTCGGCGACAAGGCGGGCGTGCTCACAGCGATCGCTATCGAGGGATTCACCCTGCTGGCGGCGGCGACCGGCGCGGCCGATGAGAACACAGGCGATCTGACCGAAGGGGGGATCGCATACATCCGCTTCGCCGCCCAGCACCCTGCTCACTATCAGGTCATGTTCAGACCCGACCTGTTGCATGCCGATGATCCAGAACTCCACCAGGCGCAGACCGCCAGCGCTGATGTGCTCTTCGGCACCGTCAGGCGGTCACTGGGATCACACGCCGCTGAGCAGGACGTCGTCGCAGGGGTCATCGCCGCCTGGTCCTTCGCCCACGGGTTCGCCAGCTTGTGGTCGTCGGAGAACCTCCCGCTCGTGTCTAACGACCGACCAGAAGATCTCGCTCGACAGGCCTCAGCAGCGTTCCTCGGTCTCGTGCTGGCCCACGCCAACCACGTAAATCCAGATGACGACGACAAGGCGCGACCGGGCGCCGTGATGTGATCCGTCGCGCGACGGTGTCCACCGCTTCTGCACCGTCGCCGTTTCGGCACTCGTGGCCATAGTTGCTGCTCGGGTGCGTTCTCGACGCCCGGTCAGATAGCGTCGCACCCCATGCGTGAACTGCGTCCCGGCGTCTGGCATTGGCACGCGCCGCATCCTGACTGGAACGCGCCGCAGTCGTGGCCTGAGCAGGTTTCGTCCTACGGGATCGAGCTCGGTGTCGACTTCCTGTTGTTCGACCCGCTCTCGGTTCCTGACGCGCTGCGCGAGGGGGCGACCGCCGTCGTCTTGACTGCCCCCTACCACGAGCGCGACGCTCGGCGGCTCGGCCTCCCCGTGCACACGCCGCCCGCGGACACCTGGCGCGATTGGGTTGAGAAGTTCGGCGTTGATCCCGACCGCGTGCGCGGCATTGAGAGTAAGGACCTCGCCTGGCTGCGTGCGGGAGAAGCGAGGGGCACTTCCATGCTCCGGGGGCGTGGCCGTTTGGCATCAACGCGTACGCGGGCCGCGAGGACAACGATCTCATCTGGTTGCCGTCGATCCACACGATTGTCACGGGCGACTCGCTCTCTGACTTCGGCGACGGACTCGACGTCCAGCTGAGCGGTCGCAAGCACCGAACGCGCGAAGAGGTCATCCGACGGCTCCGACCGCTGCTCGACCTGCCGGTCAAGTTCGTGCTGCCTGCCCACGGCGAGCCAACGGACCGCGCGCCGCTCGAACGCGTCCTGTCCTAAGCCCACCTCGCAGGACCGTCCGCGACTGCCGCATCGTCGCCCAGGGAGCGCTCTCGCCGCCGGCGCGCAGACTGCTGGTGTCGGGGCGAAGGAGCAGCCC
>CAXTTD010000598.1:0-2005 GCA_964246945.1 uncultured Solirubrobacteraceae bacterium
GGTGGCCGCTGCGGCCGGGTCTGGCGGGCGCGCTGCGCGGCGGGGCGGCGGGCGCGGGGCCGCGACGCCGGCCGGCGCGCCCGTCCGGCCGCAAGGCGGGGCTCATCGCCCTCGGCGGCGTGCTCAGCGTCGCCGCCACGCTGCTGTACCTGCTCGCGGCCCGGCGCGGCGAGCTCGCGATCGTGGCCGCGCTCAGCGCGCTCTACCCGGCGGCGACGATCATGCTCGCGCGGGTCGTGCTCTCGCAGCGGCTCGGGCGGCTTCAGCTGCTGGGGCTGCTCGCGGCCGCCGGGGTGGTGCTCGTCTCGGTGGGGTGAGCGGCTGGGTGCTCAGTCGGTGGCGGGCGTGCGTAGCTGCGAAACCCTGGCCGCGCAAGGCCTGACGGCTTGATCAGGCCGCGCGGCGACGCAATTGACGGAACGTCCGTCGTCGGAGCGCTGCCCAGAGCGCCACGAGGAGGCCGACGGCGATCTCTGCGCACCACGGCCCCCAGGAGTCGTAGAGCGCTCCACCGATCACTGGGCCCGCGAGAAGCCAGGCGAACGGTTCGCAGATCAGCAGTGATGCAGCGAGCGCGACGCGCATCCCCGAGCCGCGCCTGGCGCTTGCCGCTCCGGCGGCCCCGAGCATCACGCCGGCTGCGGCGCCCGCCAGGAAGTAGCCGAGGTGCGGCTGCCCGCCTCGGCTCGGGTGGGTCGCGCAGACAGCGCCGGCGACCAGGAGAAGCAGAAGCCGCGGCGCGCTGAGATTTCCGAGCGCCAGTCGCGCGCCGGCTCCGTTGCCCTTCAGCAACGAAGGATGGCCCCGCTAGCCAGGGCGGCCGCGATGGTCGCAGTCGCCCAAGTAGGGGACCACAGCGGCCGCAGCGACTCCCGCGGTCGCGAGCACGCCCGCGAGGGAGAGCGCCAAGGCCGGCCTTCGTCGCCACCAAGACATACGTTTCCTCGCGGCGTGCATCTCGTCTGCGGCGCGCAAGCCGCGGTATGCGCGGGGAAGTGGACAACGATCGCCTGGCGCGTGGGTGGGTGGCGCGCAAGCCGCGGTATGCGCGGGGAAGTGGACAACGATCGTCGGCGCAAGGATGGGTGGCGCGAAAGCCGCGGTAAGAGGCTGACGCAACACTCTTACGACGGGTGGAAGTGCTTCGCACGGGGGTCACATCGGTCGCCCGGGGCTCCCTCCGGGCCGCGCATTGCTCGTCTGCCGCGACGGCGCAGCGGGCGGGTTGGGCTCGTCGGCAGCTCAACGAACAGTCAGCGCGTCTGATTTGCGGCCAGGCGCGATTGCGGCGGCGTGCGGAGAGCCTTTCGCGTGTCCGGCGCGGAGCGCACCGGACACGCAGGCGCGAGCGGTCAGGCAGCGGCGACGGCCGCCAACCGACGCTCGCGGGGCTCGGGTTCAGCCTCTCCCTCGGCGCGAACGGTGAGCACGGGAATCTGGCAGTGGCGCAGCGCGAAGTGGCTCACGCTGCGATGCAGGGAGGCGGCGAGCGCGCCACGGCTGTGAGTGCCGAGCACGACGAGGTCATGGTCGGCGTTCTTCAAGCGGGCGGTGAGCGCCTCGCGGATCGGCTCTTCGCTGAGAATGTGGGGCCCCGGGCTGCCGGCGGGCCCGCGGCGGACGGCGCGCTCGAGCGGCGCCCGGGCGTCGCGGGCGAGAGCGGGGGCGCGCGGGGCGCCGCCGGCGGCGGTGATCGAGGTGTTCACCCAGCCCGGGGGCTGGATGACCGCGGTGAGGATGGTGAGGCGGGAGTGCTGGCAGTCGGCGAGGTCGATCGCCTGGGCGAGCGTCACATCGGACTGCGGTGATTGGTCGACACACACAAGAATGTTTCGGAACATAGAGCGTGACCTCGACTTGGTTGGCATGCCAAAAGTTAGCATGCACTGTGTTGCTAACGTCACGAGCATGAGAACCCTCGGCGAGGCCTCCGCCGACGCCCGCGGGTCGTCCGTGCCTGAACGCGACGCCGGCGAGTCCGAGCGCGACGAAGCCGAGTCCGAGC
>CAXTTD010000599.1:0-257 GCA_964246945.1 uncultured Solirubrobacteraceae bacterium
CGCGCGCCCGCCCGCCGGCGGCGGCGACGCGGCCGGCGACCGCGGCGAGCGCCTGGGCGCTGCGGGCGCTCAGTAGGAGCTCAGCCCCCGCTCCCGCGCAGGCGAAGGCGAGCGCGCGGCCGAGCCCGCGGCTGGCTCCGGTGATCCACACCGCGCGGCCGTCGAGCCGCAGCCCCGGCGGGGGGGGGCGCGCGGCGGGCGCCGGGGGCGGGGGGGGGGGCCGCGGGGGCGGGGGGGCGCGCGGGGGGGCGCCGCCC
>CAXTTD010000599.1:267-2005 GCA_964246945.1 uncultured Solirubrobacteraceae bacterium
GGCGATGTCCTCGGCGCCGCTTGTGTCGAAAGCCTCCGGGATCTCAGTGGGCTCCCGCCGGGGCGCCCACCTGAGGGCCGAGCGCGGCGAGGCGCTTGGCCGCAGCGGCGATGCCGTCGGCGTCGATGCCCTGATCGTGCAGGAGCTCCGCGCCCTTGCCGGAGGTCGGCAGATGATTGACGGCGAGCTTCACCACGCGGGGGCGCTCGTCGGTGTCGGCGAACGCGCTGAGCACCGCCTCGCCGATGCCACCCTCGGCCCAGTGGTCCTCGGCGACGACGAAGCGCCCGCCGGTCGCCCGGGAGGCAGCGGTGAGCGTGTCGAGGTCGACGGGCTTCACCGAATAGAGATCGATGACCCGCGCGTGGATGCCGTCGGCGGCGAGCGCGTCAGCGGCCTTGATCGCCTCGTGCAGGGTCACCCCGGCGCCGATCAGCGTCACCTGATCCTCGTCGGACTCACGGACGACCTTGGAGCCGCCGATCGCGAACGTCTCGTCGGGGGAGTAGATCGTCGGCGTCCCCGAGCGGCTCGAGCGCAGGTAGGAGATGCCGTCGTAATCGGCCATCAGCTCGACGAGCTTGGCCGTCTGGTTGGGGTCCGACGGGTACAGGACGACTGAGTCGCCGAGCGCCCGGAATTCTGCGAGGTCCTCGAGCGCCATCTGGGAGGGCCCGTCCTCCCCGATCGACACGCCGGCGTGCGAGCCGCACAGGCACAGCTTCGCCTGCGAGATGACGCCCATACGCACGAAGTCGTAGGCGCGCGACATGAACGCGGCGAACGTCGCGGCGAACGGGGTGTAGCCGCGCACCTGGAAGCCGACCGCCTGGGCAAGCATCATCTGCTCGGCGATGTAGACCTCGAAGTAGCGGTCGGCGGAGTGGGCGATGACCTCCTCGACGTGGGTCGAGTTGCCGACCTCGCCGTCGAGCGCGACGACGTCGCCGCGCCGGCGCATCACCGCCGCGAGGCCCTCGCCGAACGCCTTGCGGGTGGGGACCGGGTCGCCGTCGATCTCGTAGCTCGGCAGCGGGACCGAGGGATCGGAGTCGAATACGTGGGGCGCCTGGTCGCCCTCGGGCTTCGCGACCTCGACGTGGACCGGGCCGACGTTGCCGAGCTCCTCGATCGCCTTGTCGGGATCCTTGAGCGGCTGGCCGTGCTTACCCTCGACGTTGGCGGTCTCGCTGGCGCCCTGGCCCTTGACGGTGCGCGCGACGATCATCGTCGGGCGGTCGGGGGTGGCCGCCGCGGTGCTCATCGCCTGGTCGATCGCCTCGAGGTCGTGGCCGTCGATCTCGAGCGCCTGCCAGCCCGAGGCCTCCGCCCGCCCGGAGTACGCCGCGAGGTCCCAGCCGTGCTGAGTCTCGCCGCGCTGACCGAGGCGGTTGACGTCGACGATCACCGTGAGGTTCCCGAGCCCCTCCTGACCGGCGTGCTCGACCGCCTCCCAGATCGACCCCTCGGCCATCTCGGAGTCGCCGCACAGCGTCCACACCCGGTAGGGCAGGTGGTCGAGGTCGCGCGCGGCCACGGCGATCCCGGCGGCGATCGGCATCCCCTGGCCGAGCGAGCCGGTGGCCACGTCGGTCCAGGGAAGGACCGGCGTCGGGTGGCCCTGCAGCCGGGAGCCGAACTGGCGGAAGGTGAGCAGCTCCTCGTCGGTGATCGCGCCCGCGGCGGCGTACATCGCGTAGACGAGCGGCGAGGCGTGGCCCTTGGAGAAGATCAGGTG
>CAXTTD010000600.1:0-2003 GCA_964246945.1 uncultured Solirubrobacteraceae bacterium
CCCCACGCCCGCCGGCCCTGCCCGACGAGCTCGCGACCCTCCCGCCCGGAGAGCTCGGAATGGAGACGGTCGTCACGGACGTCGCGATCGGGGCGGCGGACCTCGCGGGCCTCCACGCCCCCGGGCTCGCCCTGCGCACCGTACGGCTGCGGGGGACCGACCTGCGCGGCGCCGAACTCGACGGGCTCGAGCTCACCGACGTCGAGCTCTCCGGGTGCGATCTGGCGAACGTGGCGCTCGGGTCGCGCGCCGGCTGGCGCCGGGTCCGGGCGCACACCTGCCGCCTCACCGGCCTCACCATGCGCGACGGCGTGCTGCGCGACGTGACGCTCGAGGACTGTCGCGTCGATCTCGCCTCGTTCGCGGGCTGCCGCCTGCAACGGGTGAGCTTCATCGACTGCGGGCTCGGCCAGACCGACTTCCTCGAGGCCGAGCTCGACGCGGTGCGCTTCGAGCGCTGCGACCTCGCGGAGGCCGACCTGCGCGGGGCGCGCCTGCACCGCTGCGAGCTACGCGGCTGTGAGCTCGCCAGCCTGCGCGGCGTGGAGCGGCTGAAGGGAGCCGCGATGCCGTGGCCGGACATCCTCGCCGCCGCCGGCGAATGGGCCCAGGCGCTCGGGATCGAGGTCCTGCAGGATCCCTGAACTGACCCGGTGCGCGGATAGACTGCGCGCCATGCCCAAGCAGCAGCGCACGATGCGGGTCGAGCAGAAAAGCCAGCTCGCCGCGATGCAGCAGATGGAAGGCCGCAGCGACGAGGAGCTCGAGGCCGAGACCCGCTACAAGTCGGCCGCGCAGGCGATCCTCGGGGCCCGCGCTGCCGAGCGCTACGACGCCAAGAAGGCCCGCGCCCACTTCCAGCGCGCGATCGCGGCCGCCCGCCCCCAGGAGCGGCTCCAGCTGCGGCGCATGGCCGACGCCTCGCTGGCGCTCGCCGAGCGCCGCCCCGACGACCTGCGACGGGCCACTGAGCGCCTCGGCGTTGAGGGCCCGACCAACCGTCAGCTGTGGGGGCTGCGCGTGATGGGCTTCGTCGCGCCGCCTGCGAGCGCCGGAATCGTGCCTCGCGTGCGCGGCATCGTCGTCGTCATCCTCGCCCTCGTGGCGATCCTCGCCCTCGGGTTCGGCATCGTCTCCGGGATCGCGGTTGCGGCCGGCGGGCTGTCGCTCGACCTGCGGATCTTCTGGGGCGTCGTGCTGGTGATCGTCGTCTTCGCGGTGCTCATCTTCTTCGGCCGACGGCGCCAGAAGCGCGCCCAGTCCGAACGCTCCGAGCGCGCGCAGGCCCCGGGCCGCTGACCTCGGCCGACCGTGTGCGGTCGCTACAGCCTCGCCACCCCTGACCCCGCGCGGATCCGCGCCCGCTTCCCGATCGGGGAGTCGGTCGAGGTCGCGCGGCGCTACAACATCGCGCCCACCGACGAGGTGCTCGCGGTGAGCACCGACCGCGAGGGTCGACCCCGCGGGGATCGCCTGCGCTGGGGGCTCGTGCCGAGCTGGGCCGACTCCCCACGGATCGGAGCAAAGCTCATCAACGCCCGCCTGGAGACGGTCTCCGAGAAGCCGGCGTTTCGCACCGCCTTCGCCCGCTTTCGCTGCCTGCTGCCCGCCGACGGCTTCTACGAGTGGCGCCGCACACCGGACGGCCCCACGCGGCCGTTTCACATCACCCGCGCCGACCGGGAGCCGTTCGCGTTCGCCGGCCTGTGGTCGATCTGGCACGGGGCGGGTGGGGAATCGAGCGAGTCGCTGCGCACCTGCACGATCCTCACTCGCCCGGCCAACGCCGCGGTCGCCGAGCTCCATGACCGGATGCCGGTGATCCTCGATCCCCACGCGGAAGCCGCCTGGCTGGACCCGACGACGCCGCCGGAGGCGCTGCGCGAGTTGCTCTCCGGGCTGCCCGCGACGCAGACGGCACTCGTCGAGGTCGGCACCGCGGTCAACGACGCCCGTCACGACGCGCCGGACTGCCTCGCCCCGCCCACCGCGGCGGCCCAGGG